>CAZZIL010000494.1:0-6299 GCA_964654265.1 uncultured Gammaproteobacteria bacterium
CGCTCCGGCATCCCGCCGGCCGGCCGGTTGGGATCTGCCGGCACCCCGGTGTCAGGGTCGCCGGGGCCGCGGTTGCGTTCTGCCCGGCCTTGGCTGCTCGCGGCGCTGTCCCCGGGGGCGGTCCACAGGAGTCCGCGGCCGTCGGTGCCGCCATGGAACATCCCCCGTGTCGCCAAGGCCGAGGCGAGTGCGCGGCCTTTGGGATCCGAGGTCGACACCGGCAGTCTCGGTCGGGAAGAGGTGGTTGGTTGGCATTTCGCCGGCCGCCCAACTGCGATTCGACAGGGCTGTGATTGCGTTTTGCTCGGGCTCTGGTTGGTCGCAGCGTTGCCCTCGGGAGGGCACTCACAGGAGCCGCGGCCAGCGCCGACCCCATCGCCCATGTCGTCAAGGCCGAGACGGGTGCGCGGCCTTCGGGATCGGCGGCCGACACTGGCAGGCTCGGCCGGAGGAGGCGGTTGGTTGGCATTTCGCCAGCCCCCTAGTTTCAGAATTGCCAGGGCTGTGATTACGGTTTTGCCAGGTTCTGCCCGGTCCCTGAGCCACTTCCGGCGACGACCCACAGGAGCTTGCGGCCGACACTGGTCCACGGCATCCCGTCCGTGTCACCAAGGCTGATGCGGATGCGCGTCCTCCGGGATCGGAGGTCGGCATCGGCAACCTCGGTCGGGAGAGGCGGCTTGTTTGAAACTTCGCCGATTTTCCATATTGCGTTTCGACTGTTGTTTATTTGACAAATCGACAGGGTTTCGGCAATGTCTCTCTCGAGAAAAACGCGGAATCCGGGACATTGCGCTGATAATCCCGACTCATGGACGCCCGATCCGCGCTCAGCTTCCGCCGAAACCGCCCGCCCCTTGTCGGACGCGGGGCGGGCTGACATGTACGCACGCTGGCAGAGCAAACGGGTCCGCCACGCGCTTGCGAACGCGCGGGTGGTGATACTGTCTGGTGCCCGCCAGACCGGGAAAACCATGCTTGCCAGGAGCTTCACCACAGATGACACGGAGTATCGCAGCCTTGATGAACCGGAACAGCTGGAATCGGCGCACGAGGACCCGATGGCTTTCGTCAGGGACGATGCCCGGCTCATGATCATTGACGAGGTGCAGAAGGAGCCTGACCTGTTGCCCTCGATCAAGTATGAGGTGGACATCGACCAAAGGCGGGGACGCTATCTGCTGACCGGGTCGGCTATCATCTCGGCACTGCCGACTGTCCGGGAATCACTGGCGGGTCGTGCCTGGACCGTCCGGGTGAGACCGCTCACGCAGGGGGAGATCAACGGCAAGCCTCCCTCCTTCCTTGAGCGGGCCTTCGGCATGACGTTCAGGGAAAAGGAGGGCGACCATCGCCATTTCAACAACCCCCTGAGCGGTTACGGGCGGGACCGGTGGATCGCCGCGGCGCTTGGCGGCGGCTATCCCGAGGCCTTGGCTTGCGCCGATGAGGCGGCCCGGACCGAGTGGCACCAAAACTACCTGTCGCTGGTGTTCGACCGCGACTTGCGGGACATCGCAAGGGTCAGGCGCAAGAAGGCGCTTGAGATCCTGGCAATGCGTCTTGCCGCGTGGTCGTCAAGGGGGATCGACCTGGCGAAGATCGGTGAGGGGCTGGGAATATCGCGCCCCACCGTGGAGGGTTATGTCAACACGCTGGAGACGATGTGCATCATCGACAGGGTGCCCGCCGGGATTGACACCGAGTACGAGTGGGGAATGAGGCGGGACAAGCTGTTCATGGCAGATTCGGGGCTGATGGCGTCGATGCTGGACTGGGACCGCAGGAGCGTGCGGATCAACGGTGACGCCTGCGGAAAGCTGCTGGAGACCTTCGTGTGCAACCAGCTGACGGCCTTGGTTGACGCGGCCGGCCCGGGGCACAGACTGTTTCACTTCCGCGACCGGCGCGGGCGCGAGGTCGACTTCGTGGTGCGAAACCGCGCCGGCGAGGTGTTGGGGATCGAGGTGAAGGCGGCCACGCGGGTCGGGGCGGCGGACGCCAGGCACCTGCAGTGGTTCGGCGACACCCGGGCAAAGGGGAGGCGGTTTGTCGGGCTGGTGCTGCACGCCGGGGGCGGGGTCCGCCGGCTGAGCGAAAAGGTGTGGGCGGTCCCACACAGTTACCTGTGGGAATGAATTTTTCCGGAACCCACCCCTGAGGGGGATCGGACCTGCCGTCGCACCGGACCGGACGCTGGCGCCGAGGTGATCCGTCCGCCCGCTCGGAACGGGGGATGTCGCCCACGGGTTCTTGCCGGTCGGCCTCCGCGGCGAGGTTTGGCGACCGGTCGGCTTGAGGCCCGGCGGGCCGTTCGGGATCGATCGGGCAGCCCTCACCCCTCTGCCCGGCCTTCCTTCCCCTCGGGTGCCGACCGGGCGCATCGCCAAGGTTTCCGGGCGTGCGTCCCTATAAATTCATCTTCAAGGATGAATCTTTCCGGGACCATACCCTGCGGCGTTTCCGGACTGCCATCGCGCCGGGCCAGGTGCCGACACCGTGGCGGTTACACGCGGTTCTCGGCCGGCGACCGCCCGCAGGCGTCGCACCTGCGCCCGCCCGCGCGTCATCTCGGCTTCGTTTCGGGATACACGGTGGAGTTGGGCGACTGAGTACCAGCGAGCGGCGGGCGGCGATGTTCGCCGGCGGCGACCAGCGTCAGCGACCAGCTCCGCGCGCGCCTTCTCCACCGCCGCGCGACGGCGGCGAGCGTCAGACGCGATCCGAGACAACGTCAGGCCGGCCATCGGTTCCGATCCCGCTCCGTCTTCTCGATCTCCTCCCGAATGTTGCGGATGTTCGAGTAGTAGCGGTCCAGCGCATACTGCTTCCCGGGAAAGATCGGCGTCGCCTTGCACTCGTCGCGCAACGACACCTGCTCCGCCAGCATCCGCCGAAGGGCGACCACCCGGTCGTCCGGCGCCTCGCGATGCTTCATCAACGGGCGACTCATTCCACGCCCCCCTTGAACACCCGGAAGGGGTGCGCACCCCTCAGCTCCTCGCGACGACGCTCCAGCCAAGAGTGCTGGTTTACAGCCACCACGGCTCCCATTCGCACCAGCCGGGCGCCGTCACCGGCGTTGCCCGGGGATTGCGCATGAATTCCCGGGCGACCTCCAGCCCGCATTCCGTGTTGATGAGGTTGTGTCCCCCGATGATGGTGACGTGTTGCACAGAGGAGATCCGCGCAGCCAAGACCTCGGCAGGCTCCGCCGGCGTGATCGGGTCGAGTGTCCCCGTGAGCAACAGCACCGGATGGTCGAAGCCCTCCGGCGGTTTTGGGGGGATCGACGGCCCGGCATCCCACACCTCGGAGCAGTAGTCCTCGCTTGGCTCCCAGGCGGGCGGCCTGAACCACTCGATGCCGGACCGGGCCGGCTCGACATCCTGAAAGTAGGGGTCCTGCTCGCGGCACGTGATCGAATCGAAGAGGCCCTCGGCAAACTCTTCGTCCTTGCGGTCCCACTCCAACATGTCTGTGACGAAGTGGAGGATGAGTGCGCTTCCGCCAGTGCGCGCGAGGTCCTGCAGGAGGGCGGGCAGGAGCGAGACCAGGTACTCGTCACCGAAGGCGTTGTGCACCAGCTCGGACAGCCGGTCTCGGGTGAGCAGGAACTTGGCATCTTCCCCGATGGTGTCCCAGTAGGGGTAGGGCAATGACAGCGAGGTGTCCTCCAAGCGTCCCAGGGCGGCCCTCATGTTGTCTCGCATGTCGCCGTAGTTGCTGGCGCAGTCGGTGTCCGCCAGGCACTCGTCGGCCAGGCGGTCGAACAACCGGTCGGTGCGGACCAGCGGCGGCAACGGCTCGGCCTCGGGGATGAGTGGCGAGTCCAGCACTGCGACCCGGACCGATTCGGGGTGGGCGTCGATCATCGCGAAGGCGATGCTGGCGCCGTAGGAGATGCCGACCAGGTCCAGCTGGCGGATCCCCAGTGCCCGGCGCAGGTTCTCGTAGTCCCGCGCGCTCTCGCGCGTGGTGTAGTTGCCGAGGTCGATTCCTGTCCCCACCAGTCGGCGCCTGCACTCGCGCGCCAAGCCATGGTAGGCGTCCTCCAGCTCCGCCGGAGCCGGGTCGCGCGAATACTCCCACTCGGCCAGCCCGGCGGCCCCAGGGCATCGTAGCGGATAGTCTTTCCCGACCCCTCTTTGGTCCATGACGATGAGGCCACGCCCGTCCAGAACGTACTGCTGGACATCCCCCCAGTTCAGTGCGTTGTCGGGATCGTGTTGCGCGACTGAAGCACCCGGACCGCCCCCGCCGAGCACTACTGCCGTGTGGTCGAAGCCGAGCGGACCGAGACGCAACACCGGCAACCGTAACCGGAGACCGCCCGGGTTGTCGTAGTCCTCCGGGACGGTCAGGTGTCCGCAATGCAGATCGATGTCAAGCCCCTCGGGCGCAAGGCATGGCGTCTCCGTGTAGGAGACGCCGGGCTCCGGCGGTTCGTGCGGCATGCCGTGACCGAGGACGGCGGTGGACAGAAGCCACGCAACGAGGATGGGGGGGATGCGCCGGGCCAATGCGCGCAGGGTGCGCCAGCCTTTGCCGTCCCTTCGCGGACCCGTGTCGGTTGGCCTTGCCATGTCGGCGCGGAGTCTATCACGCCGACGTCGGGATTCCGGGAACCGGGCGGGCATTCCGTGCCGTCGCCATGCGGGACCGGCCCGGCCGGGAGTCCTTATAATCCGCGCAACCGCGACGCGGCGTCCGCCCGCCCGGCGGCGCGGCCGCGGTGACAGGGCACGGGAGAACGAATGGGAGAGGACGAAAGGGAGACTGTGTCGGGGACCGGCCCCAGGGGGACCGGACCGGGAAAACCCGCGGCACCGCCGCCCGGGGACGGCGGCGTGGAGGTCGTCCCCGGGATGGTCCGCGTGACCGTGCCCGACCCGGGCGGGGGCGGACCGTTCCGGGTCGTGATCCCCGTGGAGACGAACCCCGCCAAACTGAAGCGGGCCGCCTGCACGCTGTTCCTCAAGAAGCCGAAATGGCGGGCGGCGCTGGAGATCGGCCACTCGCCGGACCTTGAGAGCCTTGCGCGCGCGGTGGCGAAGGCGACGGGGCTCGGACCTCCCAAGTTGGACCTTGGGCGGGCGGCCTGCGACTGCGGGGCCCGACCCGGCCGCTGCCGGCATGCCAGGGCCGCGGTCGCCGCGGCGCGGGAGACCCTGTCCGGCTTTCCGGTGCGCCAGATGCGGGCGCGCGGGTTCGACGTGGAGGAGTGGGCGAGCAGTCCGGAGTTCGAGGAGGCGGCCGCCACTCCCCGGCGCCTGTCGGTGTGCTGGAAGCGCGCCTGGGAGACGTGGGATGCCCGGCCGCTGGAGGAGATGCCGGATCTCACCCCGATTCCCCGCCTGCTGGAGGAGACGGTCGGGATGCTCACGCCCACGCCGTTCGGGCCCGATTTCGACAAGGTCCTGCGGAGGGGGATGGCCGCCGCGGCGGAGCGGGCCGGGTGGCTGCGCGACCGGGCCGACCCGGCCGTGACCCTCGACTCCCTTGGGCCGCTGGACGTGACCGTCAACGTGAACGGCGAGGCCGCCACCCTGTCCGGCCGGGACGAGTACCGGCCGGGGGTCTACCACCAAGAATACACGGCGTGGCTGGCCGCGAACCGCGGGCGCGGGACGAGGCTGGTGAACGCCCTCGCGCAGGTCGCCCCGGAACAGGCCGGCTGGCTGGGCGCGACCGGGCGCTACTGGGCGATGCTCTACCGCTACGTGGAGGCGCTCACCCTGCAGGGCGCGCTGGTGCCGGAGCTCGTCCACGGGAGGACCGACGAGTCGCGCAAGTTCCTCTGGCGCCCCGCGACCATGCTCAGCAAGCCCGTGCGCGCCATCCACCGGCGGTTTGTCGACGCCTGCCCGCCCGACCTGCTGCGGATGCGGGAGCTCCAGGACCCGGAAAGGCTGATGCGGTCGAGCCGGGAGACGCAGGTGCGCCACGCCGTCGACCTCCTGTTCCGGGGGATACTCGGGTGGGACGACGACGCCAGCGCGCCGGGGCGCCCGGACCTGGGCGAGAGGGCGCACGACGCCTCGGCGACGGTCTTCGGCCTGGGGCCGCTGTGGCAGTACGGCTTCGACAAGGAACCGGACGACTGGGAGATCCTCGAGTGGCTGCGGCGGCTGTCGATCCCGGCGGATCTCTCCGGGATGGTGCTGGAGCTGGCGCCGGAAGAGGACGACCCGGAGAGGTTCGGCGGCGGGCTGGTGTTTGTCGACGCGGACGACAACCCGATGCCGCTCGATGACGTCCTGGACCGCGAGTGCAGCGTCTGGCACCTGCTGGCGCTG
>CAZZIL010000495.1:0-1569 GCA_964654265.1 uncultured Gammaproteobacteria bacterium
CACGCGGCGCTTGGTGTCCGACCACTGCGACAGCCGCACACGGTCCGAGAGACTGTCGAAGGCTGTCACGCCCGTCTCCTTCAGCGCGACGTCCAGGTCCGTGCCGACGCGCCGCAACACGATGTCCGTGAGAGAGATCCCTTCGCCCATCAGGAGAGTGTCCTCCCCGGCGTCCGCCGCCACGCCGCCCACCGTCAGCTCGTCCAGCACCGTGTCGCGGCCGTCGCCGCGGTTGAACACGTAGACGTCGCTACCGCCGCCACCGCGCAAGGTGTCGGCACCGGCCCCGCCATCCAGCGTGTCGTGCAGGGCGACCGACTCCGTCAACGCCGACACCAGAGTCGATCCGCCAACCGCCAGCGACAGCTGCGACAGCTCGTAGTGCCCGCCGTCCTCGAAGTCCAGCGCCTCGATGCGCGCGCGGTTGCCCGTCGACCCGAAGTGGTTCAACACACGATAGCGCGCGTTCAGCTCGTTGTTCTCACGTCCCAGAAGGATCACCACCAGATCGTTGCCGTCGCGCCGCAACCGGACGTTGTCCGCCGACCACCCGGTGACCACGCGAATCCGATCCGCGGCACCCCCTGCCCCCTCGCGATTCTCGTCGATCTTGTCCTGTCCCGTCTGAGGGCCCAAGTAGTAGAGGTCCGATCCGGCACCGCCGGCCAGTGTGTCGTCTCCGCCCAAGTCCGCGCGGAACGCGTCTCCGCTTGCGCTCCCGTCCACGACATCGCTCCCCGAAGTGCCGCGCAACAGGGTTCCGGGAACGTCCAGCACCGGGATCACCGACCCGTCGCGCCCGACCAAGGTGTCGTCGCCGTCACCACCGATGTACTGCGCATCACCCGCGAGGCCGATGAACTCCTCCCACGTGTGGGTGACGCCCCCGAACTCGAAGCGCTCAATGGGCCGCCCCGAGGCATCCCAGTCCCGAACTGTCACCGTGTTCTCAAGGCTGTCGAACGCCCAGCGGCGGTGCTCCGCGTTGCGATACACCCAGTCCTGACGGAACTCCCGGTTCGACCATTTGGTCAGGTAGTCTTGGAGCGCAATCACCAGATCGCCGCCCACAAAGCGCAGGGCGATGTCGCGGCGCGGGTCAAGCTCCCTCATCTGCGACTCGCCGCTCACGAACCTCACGGTGTCCGTTCCGCCATCTGCGGTCTCGACGACCACATCGTGATCCGCGCGGTATCCGAACACGTAGGTGTCGTCGCCACCAGCGCCCTCCAAGCGATCCGCGCCGGAAAGCCCCGTCAACACATTCGGCCCGCTGTCACCGACCAGCAAGTCGGCTTGGCGACTTCCAACCACGCGCTCGACCCCGCTGACGGTCCCGCTCACCAGCATCCTTCCCTGTTCGTCAAACGCCAGAAGATCCCCACTTCCCAAGTCGACCTGAACTCCATCCAGTTTGGTCTCCGCCATCAAGGTGTCCGCGTCACCCTCGCCGCCATCCATCTCAAGATCGTGTTCGTCAAACACCAAGGTGTCATCCCCGGGACCGCCCATCAACCGGTCCGCGCCCTCGCCGCCCACCAGATAGTCGTCCCCCGAACCCCCAAGCAG
>CAZZIL010000496.1:0-1741 GCA_964654265.1 uncultured Gammaproteobacteria bacterium
GGAACGGCACGACCCGTTGATCGCGGACGCGGCCCTGCGAGGCGCGCTGGGCGAGTTGGTGCGCGGGAAGGTCCGCGACCTGATCGCGGCCGCGCTTGAGGAGGAGTGCAACGTGGTCCAGGAGCGGCTGGCGGGGCGTCGGCTGGCGGACGGGCGCCCGGCGGTGATCCGCAACGGCTACCACCGGGAGCGCGACCTGCTGACGGGGTGCGGACCGGTGCCGGTGCGCGTGCCGCGCTTGCGTGCCCGCGGCGGAGAGCCGTTCACGTTCCACTCGGAGCTGGTTCCCACCCACCTCCGGCGTTGCCGGGTGCTGGACGAGACGTTGCCGTGGGTGTGCCTGCGCGGGGTGTCGCAGGGGAACATGCAGGAAGCCTTGTCGGCCTTGTTGGGCATGGACGTGGCCACGCGGTTCCCGCAGCTGCTCGGCCGGCTGAAGAGACGGTGGGAGAGGGAGCACGAAGAGTGGTCGACGCGTCCCCTCGGGGACCTGAGGATCGCCCGCGCTTGGGCGGGCGCGGCCCACTTCCGTGCACACGGCGAGGACTCGGCGGCGGCGTGCATGTTGGCGGTCATCGGGATCGACGACCAGGGCAAGAAGAGCCTCTTGGCGATTGAGCCGGGCACCAGCGAGTCGACGCACAGCTGGCAACGCCTGCTGCACCCGCTGGCCGAGCGCGGGCTGGCGCCCTCCCGCTGGACGGTGGCGGACGGTGCCACCGGGTTCTGGGCCGCCTTGGAAAGGGTCTTCCCGCAGGCTGGCTGACGAAAGGCCCATGGGCGACAACTCTCACACCGCGCGCGGGAGAGCCTCCCCGCAACCCTCCGACTCCGGAAAGGTGGAACCTCGGCGGGTGTACAGCGCCGAGGAGATCCGCCGCTTTCGGGCCAGGTTGCGATCCGAGGTCGAGCAGCTGGTGAAAGAGCTGGAGACGCGGACGAGACCGCCCCAGGAGCTTGCGCGGGAGCGCCTAGGGAGAATTCCCCGGCGGACCGAGTCCGAGATGAGGGAGCTGATAGAGACCGAGCTGTCGCGGTACCCAACCCTTCAGCACGGGTGGGACGGCTACTCCGCCAAGCCGGCTTCCCCGGACTCGCTGAGGGATGTCCGGAAGTTCCTGTCGATGAGACCGGCCGATGTCCCGTTGCCGTACCCGGCCCTGGACTGCGAGGGCGCGGTGGGAGTCCACTGGGACAACAGGGACCTGTCCGTGGCGGCCACCTTCGAGGGCGACGGGACGTTCTACTTCGTTGTCTTCCGGTACTCGGGAGGGAAGAAGATCGGCTGGCACGGGGCCGATGATTGCCCGGTCGATTCCGAGTGGCCCGAGTCTCTTGCCGGCCCCCTGCGGGAACTGTGAGGCGGACGCGAATGCCAAACGGAGAACGCGGTTTGGGGTGTTGCGCGTGCATCCGTCCAGGGGCCTCACCGTAGTGCGTGGCCGACTCGCCGGGCGCGGCGCGGCCCTTCGGCGGCTCGCGAGAGACGCCCCCGACAGGCGCACTCCCGCAAGGCGCCCTGAGCCGTGTCGTTGACCCCAGACCGACAGCCTGCTATGGTACAGTCCGAGGGCTGACTGACGAAAGACCCATGGGCGACATCTCTTACACCGACCCCGCGCGCGGGGGAGACCCACCGCAACCCTCCGGTCCCGGGGAGGCGGGTCTTGGGCAAGAGTACAGCGCCGAGGAGATCCGCCGCTTTCGGGCCAGGTTGCGATCCGAGGTCGAGCAGCTGGAG
>CAZZIL010000497.1:0-13228 GCA_964654265.1 uncultured Gammaproteobacteria bacterium
GTGCCGCACACGCTGGCCGCGACCAACCTGGCGAAGGCCGGGCCGGGAACCCGGCTCAACATCGAGACCGACCTGCTCGCCAAGCATGTCGAGGCGCTGATCTGCCGGGAAAAGTGACCCGCATGCGCACCGTCATCCGATGCGGCAAGGGGGAGACACAAGGTCCGCAGGTCCCCGCCATCACCCCGAACCCACCAGGCACGCCACAGACGGCACGCGACATGTCATGCCGCACCGCCTCGCTTGACACCACAAGGGATCGGTGGCAAAATCGCCCTGTCGTGAGCACCGCAACAGGGAAGAAGAGAGGCGAGTGTGCCCTTGGGCACAGTCACGGCAGACCGGCCTTGCGGGGCAGGGAGGCCCGCCGTCCCACGGGCATCCTGCGGCCGCATGCCCCTCCGGACAGCGCACGCCGCACGCACGCGACAGGACGATGACCGCCGACCCCCAAGAGAACAAGGTGACGACCACCTTCTCCGTCAGGAACTTCGGCCCGATCGTGAGGGCCGACGTCGAGCTGCGCCCCCTGACCATCTTTGCCGGGCCAAGCAACACGGGGAAGTCGTACCTTGCGACACTCATCTACGCGATCTGCAAGACGATGCGCGAGGAGCTCTCGTACTGGCCGATCCCGAGCCAAGACCCCGAGGAATCCTGGGGGAGGCTGAGCCAGGCGGAGAAAAGGGCGTTCACGGACTGGCGGAGGCTTCCCATGGGCGACCCGGGAAAGACTGTCGTGCCGGCCCCGATCTCCGACCACATGCGGAAGGTGGCATGGCAGTCGCTGAGAAAGCCCGGCGAAATCGAGCGCAGCGCCGCCATGTCGTTGCTGGAATGCTTCGGGACCGAAACACCCGGTGACCTGATGCGCCGCAAGTCGAGGAACCCGGCCACGGCGACGGTCTCTGTGTCCGGCCCCCGGACGCCACGCCCCGCATGGTTCGAGTTCTCCTTCACGGCCGACAAGGTTCACGTGGGCAGCGACATCGACAAGGCCTTCCTGGGCCATGTCAGGCAACTCTCTCCAAGCCCCTGGGCACGCCGCTTTTTCTTGTGCGCCGATCCGAAGAAGGCTCTCCTGATGCTTCTCGACCGCGGCATCCGCCACCTGACCAGGGAGGCGTTCCCCTTGCTGGTCCCCCCTGTCCACTACATCCCCGCCAACCGGACCGGGGCCATGCACTCCCACCACATGACTGTCAGGTCCCTGCTTGGGCGCGCACCCTCCTCGGGACTCCGTCCCTCCGCCCTGCCCCCCGGGTTTTCGGGGGTCTTTGGCGACTTCCTGGCCAACCTGGCGGCCGTCAACGGCGCCCACGGGAAATTTCGCGGCATCGAGGGGGAGATCCAGGACGGGATCCTCAGGGGAAGCATCGACTCCGACACGCTCCCCGGGACAAACTACCCGAGCTTCTATTTCCGGCCCAGCGGCTGGAAGGAAGACAGGATCCCGCTGTCGCGCGCGTCCTCCATGGTCTCCGAGATGGCGCCGATTGTGCTGCACTTGCGGCACATCGCGCTCCCGGACGACCTTCTGATCATCGAGGAGCCGGAAGCGCACCTGCACCCGGAACAGCAGGCCCATCTTGCGGTCCAGCTGGCCCGGCTGGTCCGCGCCGGCCTCAGGATCATTGTCACCACCCACAGCGAGTGGATGCTGGAGCAGTTCGCCAACCTGGTCGTGCTGTCCGTGCAACCGGAGAGGACCAAGAGACAGATCGAAAAGGACCGGCCCGACCTCGCGGGGGGCGACCTAGGTGTCGACCAGGTCGGCGCATGGTGTTTCAAGTCCATCAAGAGACCTCCCGGGGGCACTGTCAGGGAAAGCAAGTTCGACTTGGACGTGGGCGTGCTTCCCATGGACTACACCCGGGTCGCCACGACGCTCTACAATGACTGGGCGGAGATGGCCGGAAGGGTGAAGATGAGCATGCCCCGTGACCATTATTGAGGAGATTCGCAGGACCCTTCCCTCCCGGTGCGTGAACGCAACGCGCGGGGGGAAATCTTGCAGCCGCAGCGGTTGCAAGGTGACTTTTTCTGACGCGTTCGAGCCCAGCCTGCTGGTGGATGTCGACTGTCTCCCGTTTCCCGACGGCAAGCGGTGTGACCACCTGTTCTTCGGACGCCGCAAGACGGACGGCAAAATCTGGATCGTCGCCGTGGAGCTGAAGCGTGGGGATCCCGACATTTCGAACGTGGCGAAGCAGCTCCAAGGTTGCGCGCAGTTTGCCGATCGACTTGTCCGCAAATGGAAGGATATCCCGCTTGAGTTTCACCCCGTGCTTGTCCATGGCGGAGGTTTCAAAAAGGTCGAGGCTCTTCCGAAGGGGAGACCATCGACGCAAGTCATCTTCCCGGGCGCGAAGGTAAACATCATCGCGAAAAGCAACACGCTGACATTGCCTCGCAAAGGGCCGGCTTAGGCATGCCACGGGGAGATGTGCCAACACATATCCGAGTCGCAGGCAAGGCCGGACTCGGGCCGATCCAAACCGAGTGCAAGATCTCCCCGGGCCCGGTGCGCGATGTGTGTCGTCCCGAAAGCTTTCGGAAGTGTTTGGTTGGTGGACCAGGCCTTGGTTCACCGACCACACTCCCGCAGTCCCCTACTTCGTGGTGAATCTCCCTTGGCCGGTCGTTGCGGGATCCGGAGATCAGACCGGGGCACGCTTTGATGCCCGGGATGCCGCAGGGCGGACTTGGGCCGGGAACACCCGGGAAACAGGGGGATCGGGAGGCACCATCCCTTTCAGGCACTCGAATTCGGGATTGCCTGTCGCGAGAAGGTCGTTCACCAAGGATCGGACTTCCGCATTCAGGCCCGGAGTCTTCGAGAGCAGCCTGATCGCCTTGTGCCAACCGCTACCCGCGCCAAGGAAAGGAATGGCAGTCCCGCCCTGCTCCCCGGCCCAGGACAGGTAGGCGCAGACTATATCGAGTGTGTCCTCCGGCGCACTCCCCGCAAATTCCACAATGGAGTCTGTCAGCCCCACAGACACGGACAGTTCCCCTCCCGTGGCGTTCAGCGTCCTGCGCACTAGGCCCGCAAGGTCCGAAACCCCGATCACCGGGCTACTGACGTTGATCCAATGCCCAAAACTCTTCAGGACGTCATCGGGCTGTTGCTCCCTGATGGCGGCATCCCAGAACCGGAGAAGCTTGCGACTCAGGGCGTCATCGGGGCGGACATCGTCCCTGAACACCATCATCCCAACCTCCCCGACAAACCCCGCCCGCAACCCAGGTGTGCCTTGGTCCCAGAGGAAGTCCATGACCGGGTGGCCGGGGCCAAACTCGGGGGACCAGACAAAAAATCGCGCCAAGTGGTCTGTCAATCTCTCAACCAGGTCCTGGTACCGCTTGTCAACGGGATCGATTGCGCCTGACAGTCGCATGCCGCGCTTGTAGAGGTCGCATATCTGGGGGTCGGAATGGATCGACACCCGGGGCGCGCAACCAAGGTAACCCCTCCATGCCGCCTCGAAAAAATCCTGTTTCCCGGGATCCTCGGGAAAGATGGCCCCGAACAGGCCTTTCCCCCAACTCTCGTCCAGTGAGCGCAACGCCAGGAAATGGTGGCCATACATCGACATGATCGCCTTCGTGATCGTCTTGGCCAAGGGGGTCTCAATGAGACCGCGGACATCGGCGGCGATCTTTCCTTTCCCCCCGCCCTCACGGGACTTGGATTCCCGGTGGGCAAGCAACATCAACGCGTCAAGGGCGGTTCCCCTTGTCGAGTTGATCGCCAAACTAAGCGGGTCCTCCCAGGCCGGGTCATCGCTCATGTCGCGCAACATGGGGTCCGGCATCGAGAGCAGATGCTCGACAATCTCGACAATCCGGTCCCTGTGGACTGCGATATCCAGAAGCACGGGTTGATCCGTCCATCGAAGCATCTCGCGCATGATCCCGGCCAAGGCGTACCGAACAGCCTGCCACGATCCCAGCCGCGAGGCGGAACCGCCCCTGTCCGATCGCCTGTCGATGCGCAGAGGATCGGCCTTGTCCGCCGTCACCATCCTCATGCAACAATCGACAATCCCCTCCCCGTTCATCTGCGCCCTGAGCTCCGGTTTCTCCTCGACGGCCCACCGCATTCCCTCGAGGTACACGCAGGTGTAGTGCGGGTCCATCCTTTTCCGGTCAAAGAAAAGGGCCGCGTGCGCGGAATAGGTGTCGGGACGCTTGCGGATGTCGTGTGCCAGCATGTCACCGACCCCCCTCGCATCGGGCGTTCGCCGGGTCCCATCCCTTGATTCCTCAAGACCGACAGGACTCCATGTGGTCTTCAGGCACTCCGCGATCTTGGGGACTGGGAAGCGCTCAAGCTCGTCCCTGCCCATGGGGTACCGAGGCAACCGAGGCTCCCTTTCCATCCGATCAGCCGGGGACTCGGGCTTGAAGTCGGGGTTGATCTTGATCCCCAGTCGGCTGGCGGCATCCAGCTCGCCAGCCGTCAAGTGCCCGCTAATCACGGAGAGCACATCCCCCACGAGCGCGTGATGTTGCCCGGCCTGGGTGAACTCGCAGAGTCTCCTGACAAACTCCCGCTGGTCGCTGTCTGGCAGGGTCCGGAACCCCCTCCCAAGTGCGTGAAGGTATTCCGCGTCCATCGCAAGCCCTAGGCACTCATCGCTCGCAAAGACCTTGAACAAGGCATTCCGGAGCTCCGTCGTGAGGGTGTCCGGGGCCAGCCCACAAAAGAGCAGTCTCACCCGCCACATCGCCCAGCTGTCCGGGAGCGGAACGACGTTCTCCGTGTGGAATTTTGTGAGCGTTTCCGGGTTGCCCAGTGCCAGCCGGGTGTGCCGTTCCGCGAGCCTCCCCAGTGCGGCCGCCAACTTGTGCGCATCGTTGTCCGGGGATTCCACCCTGCTTTCCCCCATCCTCACGCTGAAGAAATCGACGTCCGGGAGAAAGAGGTTGTCAAGGAGACCAAAGGTCCCGTCGGCACCTCGGACACCCCTGTGCTCGACGATTCTCCCCAGTGTGCGCAAAACGAGCGAAAGGGCGCGCTCAACGTGACTGTCGCCGATGTCGGCGAGACACCGGAACAGGTCTCCGCACGACAGGTCGGACAAGCAGAGCGGGCCCCGGCTGCTGAATGGCGGCCACACCATATCCGTCTTGGGGCGCACCACCAACAGCGCCTCGGCAAACGTCAGCAACCCCTCGTGGTTGCCTGCCTCGAAGAGTGCGGGAATTGCCTCGTGGTGCTGGAGCTGTCGGTAACCGTCGTTTGCCATGATCTCGACCCAACCCTCGTCGCGAACCTTTGGCGCGATCCGCGCAAACTCCGCGGCCGGCAGCCTGCTGGTGATCCAAACGAGATTCTTGAGCATGCGCCCGGTGAAACCCGTCCTGGTCACCGGAATTCCGAGAATTATGTCGGTGACCAGCCCGGGGTCCTCAGGCGCCACCCTCCACAGGTAGGCAAGCTCCGGGGGAGTGGGATCCTCCTCCGACACAGACACCCCCCCTTCCTTGATGACGTCAAGGAAGCCGTTTTCCCAAAGCCAACCAAGCCAACCCACGTCGACTTTCGAGAAGAAGTAAAGTCGCGCCGCAAAGCTGGCCTGGAAAAGCGCATAAAGATCATCGCCTCCGGAGATCTGCAGCTCTTCTGTCGCGTTCATTCCCTCTCTCCTCTTGGCAAGGCCTTGTCCGGTCTCTTGCGAATGAACGCGTCAAGGCCGGCGTACATCTTCGGCCACTCGGGCTCGGCGTCTCGCACGGCATCCTGAAACTCTGCGAGCAACCGAGAAAAACCATCCCGCGTGAACGTCACATCGGTGAGGCGGTGGTGGGCGAACCTGTTCAGCTGAACCCAAAGGTCCCTCAGTCTCCCCCCGGCCGGGGATTGATCGAGGAAACTGTGATAAAGCCGCCACTTCTCCTCGGGGACAAGAGTTCGGTGCGGGTTTCGGGTGAGGAAGGGGTACAGGATCTCCCTCAGCGAGTGGGCGGCCTGCGCAATCCAGTCCGAGTTTTTCCTGCACGCCTTCTGGGCGGCGAAGAGTGCCCCCTCGAACATATCAGTCGGCTTTGTTCGAGGGTTCCCGCCCGCATCAAAGGAGCCCATCCCCCATCGATGGAGATCCTCCAGCGCTTGGTACAGTCCCTGCTGGTCAGTGCTCATTTTGACTGCGGGGACTGGGCTGTGGTCGTGTGCCATGTGTCTCATCGTTTCTTAGTCCCTGATCAGGCGCTGTCGACTTTTGGTCGCGCCCCTGGTCCCGGGTGGCTCCGTCCCCATCATAACACAGTTCCGCCCCCAAGGCACACCAAACCCGCAATCTCGCCCAAGTGGGAGCCGTCAGGGCACGGAAGGGCCTGCCTGGCAGCGAGACTCAGGTGGCGGCTGTCCTCCCTGCCGGGAACCGGGAGCACAGAGGGCGCATGAACGGCGACAGCTCATCCCCCGGCATGTTCGTGGAGTCCCGTCCCCGGGGTTGTCCTCCCGGGGCGGGTTGGTCGGGCACGCGACAGTGCCCGAAGTCGGGAGCGGCACGCTCGTGCCTCCACGGGGTCCGGGCCCGGGGCGGTGACCGGTGCTCCATGGGACCTGTACCTGAAGCGGAGCTCGCGGGGCATCGCGGCGAACGGCGCCGCGTTCGCCTGGTTGGCCAGGTGTCTTCGCCGGGTGCCCCCGGAGTAGCGAGACCCGGAGACTGGCGAGACCTGTCGCCGGAGATGGGCGCCACGCCCGGTTGTGCGACCAGGCCAGTACCTTCCGACACTGCCACAGACGGTCGCGGATGCGCATGCTTGGCAGATAACCGGCCCGCCTCCGGCACTTGCCGGATCTCCCGCGCACATGAGCGACCAGGGTCGCGATCAGTCACGAGGGCAGATCACCTGTGCCCAGTCGCCGGGCGCTCGCCGACACCCCGGACCGATCATGCCGACCTCGAGAGCTGACGAGGCGTGCGACACCCACCTCGCCAAGCGGGTCCCGGCAGACCGGTGCGCCGTCCTTTTCGCGCCCATCCGCGTCCACCCCGTCGGACCTGTGCGGCACGGCATCTCCACGTCCGCCCCAGTCGTCTCCGAGTCCCGGGCCGGCCAAGGGCGACCAGCGGCGGGGCCTTGGGGACCGCCCGATTTTTTGCCCGCGCTTTCGGCGCGGGGCCGGTGTGTCCCCCGCGCCGGACCTGCCGCGTTGGGGATCGCCGCGGGTGGTGATAAGATTCCCCCGATGTTCACGACCCTTTCTCGCCATGAATGAGACCGCCCAGGCGGCATCCGGGGACCCCGGTCTCCTGCCCACCCTTTTCCCGATCTTCCTGCTTGTCGCGGTGATCTACTTCATCATGATCCGCCCGCAGCAGAAGCGGAACAAGCAGCACCGCCAGATGCTGGGCGAGCTGCAGAAGGGGGACGAGATCGTGACGATCGGCGGCATGGTCGGGCGCGTCACCCGCATCGCGGACGAGCACGTGACCGTCTGCATCTCGGGCAACACCGAGGTCTCCTTCCAGAAGCAGGCCATCCAGTCCGTCCTTCCCAAGGGGACGATCGACAGCATCTAGGCCGGATGAGCGCGGACCCCTGCGCCCCCGGAGACGGAACGGGCCGCCGGTGAAGACCTCCCCGCAGTGGAGGCACCTGGTGGTGCTGGGCACGCTGCTGGTGGCGCTGTTCTACGCGGCGCCGAGCGCGTACCAGAGCGTGCCGACCCTGCAGTTGCGCCCCTTTCCCGGCAACGAGGACGATGTCGGGGAGATCGCCGAGACGGTGGAGCGCATCCTGCGGGACGCGGGCGTGGCCCAGGCGTCGCTGGCGGTCGACGGGCAGCGGATCGACCTGGAGTTCGGGGTCGGCGACGAGGCGGCGCGCGCGGCCGCGCGCGCGGCACTCGACGCCGAGCTGGGCGAGCGCATGGTGATCGCGCCAAACTCCGCGACCACGGCGCCGGCGTTCTTCGGCCTTGCCGGGGCGGAGCCGATCGCCCTCGGGCTGGACCTGCGCGGCGGGGTGCACTTCCTGCTCGAGGTCGACATCCCCTTCGCGGTGAACAAGTACCTTGAGGGCGAGCTGGAGGCGCTGAAGTCCGGGCTGCGCGAGGCGCGGCTGCGCTACCGCCAGGCCCGGATCGACGACGGGCGGATCCGCGTGGAGTTCTCGAGCCCGGAGGAGGCGTCCTCCGCGGCCGCGCTGGTGCGCGACGGCGAGTACGGCGTCGCGGTCGAGGAGGAGAGCGGCCGCACCGTGGCGCTCGGGGTGACCGAGCAGACCGTCGGCGAGATCCGCGACCTCACGATCGAGCAGAACCTGGAGACGTTGCGCAACCGGGTGGACGAGCTGGGCGTCGCCGAGCCGGTGATCACCCGGCAGGGGGCGGACCGCATCGCGGTGCAGCTGCCGGGCGTCCAGGACACCGCGCGCGCCAAGGACATCCTCGGCCGCACCGCGTCGCTCGGGCTGCACGGGGTCGACGCCACGCGCACCGCGTCGCGCGCGGCGATCGCCGCGGCCAAGCGCGGCCGCGCGCCGCGCGGGACGATACTCGTCGACGGGCGGGAGGGGGACGCCTACATCCTGGAGGCCGACACAGTGATCACCGGCGAGAACATCACCAACGCGCGGCCGGGCTTCGACCAGGGGGGACAGCCCGCCGTGCACATCGACCTGGACAACAGCGGCGGGGCGCGCATGCGCGCCTACACCCGCGACCACGTGGGCGACCAGCTGGCGATCGTGATGCTCGAGCGCGGGCGCTCCGAGGTGATCAGCGCCCCGGTGATCCAGGAGGAGCTGAGCACGCGCTTCCTCATCCACGGGAGCATGACCACCGAGGAGGCGAACGAGCTGGCGCTGCTGCTGCGCGCCGGGTCGCTGTCGGCGCCGCTGTCGATCATCGAGGAGCGCACGGTCGGCCCGTCGCTCGGGGCGGACAACATCCGCCGCGGGCTCAACTCGATCAAGGGCGGGTTTCTGGCCGTCGCCCTGTTCATCGCCGCCTACTACATGGTGTTCGGCGCGATCTCGGTGGGGGCGCTGGCCGCGAACCTGCTGTGCCTGACCGCGCTGCTCGCGACGCTCCAGGCGGCGCTGACGCTGCCGGGCCTCGCCGGGTTCGCCCTCACGCTCGGGATGGCGATCGACGCCAACGTCCTGATCAACGAGCGCATCCGCGAGGAGCTGGGGTCGGGGACCCGCCCGGCGCTCGCGATCCGGGAAGGCTACGACCGCGCGTTCATCACCATCCTCGACGCGAACGTCACCACGCTGATCGCCGGGATCGCGCTGTTCTGGTTCGGCTCCGGGCCCGTGCGCGGGTTTGCCGTCGTGCTCAGCCTCGGGATCCTCACGTCGATGTTCACCGCGGTGGTGGTCTCGCGCAGCCTGGTGGACCTCGTCTACACGCGGCGCCCGAAGCTCGCGCACCTGTCGATCGGCTAGCCGGATGCGGTTCCTCAACCTGAAGCGCACAGTCCCGGTGATGCGGTTCCGCCGGTTCGCGGCGGCGCTGTCCGCCGTGCTGGTCGTCGCCTGCTCGGTCTCGCTCGCGGTGCGCGGACTCAACTTCGGGATCGACTTCTCCGGCGGGACGCTCGTCGAGGTCGCGTTCGAGGAGACGCCGTCCGTCGCGGACCTGCGCGCGCGCCTGGGCGAGATCGGCGACGACGCCGTGATCCAGCCGACCGGCGGCAACGAGGCGATCATCAAGCTGCGCCAGGACGACGCGCCGGCCGAGGGGGGAAGCGAGCTCGTGCTCGCCGCCCTCAGGGAAGGGGGACGGCCCGTCGAGCTGCGGCGGGTGGAGTTTGTCGGGCCGCAGGTCAGCGAGGAGCTGTTCCTGAACGGGGTGGTGGCGCTGTTCTTCGTGTGCCTGGGGATCGTGGTCTACCTGTCGATGCGGTTCAAGTGGCGGCTGGCGATCGGGGCGATCGTCGCGAACCTCCACGACGTGATCTTCATCCTCGGTCTGTTCTCCATCCTAGGCCTCGAGTTCAACCTGCCGGTGCTCGCGGCCGTGCTCGCGATCCTGGGCTACTCGGTCAACGAGTCGGTCGTCATCTTCGACCGGGTGCGCGAGAACTTCCGCGCGAGCCGGAAGGGGGCGTCGGTGATCGAGACCGTCGACCGGGCGATCACGCAGACCTGGTCGCGCACGGTGATCACGCACGGCTCGACCCAGCTGGCGATCCTCGCCATGCTGCTGTTCGGCGGCGACGCCCTGTTCTACTTCGCGCTCGCCCTCACCATCGGGATCTTCTCCAGCATCTACTCCTCGATCCTGGTCGCGGGGCCGGTCGCCCTCCGGCTTGGTCTGTGCCGCGAGGACCTCATCGAGCGCGAGCGGCCCAAGTCCGAGGAGGACGGCGCGGTGGTGTGACCGCCGTCCCCTTGGGTTATCATTCCCCCCGGAACGCACCCGGCACACCCGAGTTGAGCACGCACGGAAATGGACAATCCCCCCTTGCTGTCGCGCCTGGAGGGCAAAGTGGACACGCTCATCGCCCGGCTGGACAGCGCCTGCGAGGAGGCGAGGCGGCTCAGGCAGCGCAACCGGCAGCTCGCGAAGGAGCACCGGCGCCTGCAGGAGGAGCACCGCAAGGTGTGCGAGAGCAACAGCCGGGCCAAGTCGACGCTCGAGCGCCTGCTGAACCAGCTGCCTCCGGAGTGACGAAGCGGGACCCGACCGTCCAGATCCGGGTGGCGGGCCACACTTTCCGGGTGACGTGCCTGGACGAGGACCGGCCGGCGATGCAGGAGGCCGTCGAGGCCGTCGAGGCGATGCTTGACGACATCCGCGGGCGCAAGGGGATCGCCGACAGCCACCGCGGGGCGCTGATGGCCGCGTTGCGGATCGCGTTCGACGCGCGCAAGGCCGGGCGCGCGCTGGTCCCCGGCGCCGAGGTCGAGGCATCGGCCCTGAAAATCTGCGACCGGATCGATGGCGCCTTGGCCCGGGCGAAAAGCACGCTAGAATCCCCGGCGGAGGCTGGCAGCCTAGACGCTTGATCCAACATCTGGCGCTAGGGGACCGACGACAGGGGGCCTTTGAGCGCGTCCCACGCGGAAGCGCCTGCGGCTCCCGGAAGGGCCCCGACCTGTACCACAGGGTTCAACGCGCGACTGTCGGCCTCCCTGACCACACTAGGCGGCGGGAGGCGCCTTGACGAGACACTGGCTGATGAAGTCCGAGCCGGGCGACTACTCCATCGACGACCTGGAGCGCGACGGCACGGAGCCGTGGACCGGGGTGCGCAACTACCAGGCGCGCAACTTCATGGTGAACGACATGTCGGTGGGCGACGGGGTGCTCTTCTACCACTCGAGCTGCGAGCAACCCGGCGTCGTCGGGATCGCCGAGGTGTGCTCGGCGGCGCACCCGGACCCCACCCAGTTCGACCGCAAGGGCAAGTACTTCGACCCGAAGTCGCCGGCGGACGCGCCGCGCTGGCACTGCGTCGATGTCCGCTTCGTGCGCAAGACCCGGACGCTCTCCCTCTCCGAGATGCGCGGGCACCCCGCCCTGCGCGACATGGCGGTACTGCGCCGCGGCAACCGGCTGTCGATCACCCCGGTGACTCCCCGCGAATGGAAGTTCATCGTCTCCCGGATCTGAATGCCCCCGGAGTTCGCGACGTTCGCCGCCATCGGGGCGGTCGGGGGCTTTTTTGCCGGGTTGCTCGGCATCGGCGGCGGGGCGTTCATCACCCCCCTGCTGATCGTGGTGTACACGTCGGGCGGCGCGGATCCCGGGGTCGTTGTCCAGCTGGCGGTCGGCACCACGATGGCGGTGATCTGCCTCACCGGGATCGGGGGGTCGGTCACCCACGCGCGCAAGGGCTCGATCGACTGGGCGGTCGCGCGCACGCTGCTGCCGGCGGTCGCGGTCGGCGCCCTTGCCGGGTCGCAGCTGGCGGTCCACGTCCCCGGCAGGCTGATCGCGTCGGCGCTGGCCGTCTACTTGACCATCGAGGCGTACCGACTCTTGGCAAGGCGTCCCGGCCCGGAGAGGACAGACAACGACTCCCCGGCAGGCGTGTCGCGACTGCCAGGGGCGCGGACCGGGGCCATGGGCGGCGGCGTCGGCCTCGTCTCGTCGATGACCGGGATCGGCGGCGGCATCATGGTGGTGCCGATGCTCACCCGGGCCGGGTTGCCGATCCGCCGCGCGATCGGCACCTCCTCCCTGAACACCCTCTCGGTCGCGCTGTTCGCGACCGCCGGCTACGCCGCCCTGTCGGCGGCGGACCTCCCGGGGCCGCTTCCCCGGCACAGCGTCGGGCTGGTGCACCTGCCCGGCCTCGCCTTCGTGGGGGGCGCCGCGCTCGTCACCTCGGTGGTCGGCGCCCGCTCGACGCACGCCCTGCCGGGCGCCGCGCTTCGGAGAATCTTCGGTTGCTTCGTCGTCCTGGTCGCGGCGCGCCTCGCCTGGCTGCTTGCCACGGGCGACTGACATGACGGCGCTCCCGAGACCCGCCCTCCTTCTCCTGGCCGCGGCGCTGTCGGCCGCGGTCGCGACCGCCGGCGCGCGCGCGGATGCCGGCCCGGTCATCAACCACGACGGGGTCGCGCTCAACGGCTACGATGTCGTCGCCTACCACCGCCGCCACGATGCGCGCCGGGGAATCGCGATCCACGAGGCCGAGTTTGGCGGCTACCGCTGGCACTTCGAGAACGACATCAACCTGGGGCGTTTCCTCGACGACCCGGTCCGCTACCTCCCCGCCTACGGCGGGCACTCCGCCGACGCGGTCGCGGAGGGGTACCTGATCGAGGGGGACCCCGAGGTCTGGAGCATCAAGGACGGCAGGCTGTTCCTGTTCTTCAGTCCGCCGCTGCTGCGGAAGTGGCTCGAGGACGCGGGGCCGATGATCCGGAGGGGGGACCGGAACTGGGTCAGGCTCCGGAGGCGTTGAACTCCTTGCTCATGTCGTACTCGGCCGTGAACGTCAGGAACAATCCGCACCAGAACGCGACGTTGACGTACATCGCGAGCCAGTAGACGAACCCGACCATGAGCGGCCCGGCGTACTCCAGCGGCACGCGGTCCACGAGCGCGTAGTTCATCGCCGCCCAGGCGCCGGCGGCGATGAGCCCGTTGCCGGCGAAGTTGACAACCACCACGAACAGCACGTAGCCGCGCATGAGCATGCGCGCCTCCTCGTTGCGGATGCGGTAGCCGAGCGCGGTCGCCGGGATCGTGATGATGTTGCGCGCCCACACCACCATCAGGAAGAAGAACAGGAAGCCGACGACC
>CAZZIL010000498.1:0-1513 GCA_964654265.1 uncultured Gammaproteobacteria bacterium
GTCGTCTGCCCGACACACGATGTTGCTGGCGCGAGTGCCCCGCGTCCCGCCGGTCAGATTGCACCTGAGCCCCCACCGCCGTCTACCCGACACCGGGGCAGCCGTCCGCGCGAGACCACCCGCGCGCTTGCGCACCCGCTCAGCCGAAACCTCCCCTACTCCCGACCGATCCGCCGATGGTCGTTAGTCAGCCCTTGCGTCGCCTCTGCCGCCCGTTCCGTGCGCCTGACGACCCAACCCTTGGGTCTGACCGAGAACGCGCCGTTGCGGTTGCCCTGTAGACGCTCTCGGCAACGAGACCAGGTGCTTCCGCCAGCCTCCCGCCTCCCTCGCGCTTCAGTGGCGTCTTTTGCGTCCGGACTCGTGATAGGATCGCCCAGAATATCTTCTCAGGAGACTGCCCCGACAAGGGAGATCATGAGCGAATACACCGCGCGCAAGGCGTTGCCGAGAACCCGCGAGGGGTTCGAGCTGGCCGTCACCGACCAGGGGATCACGTTCGAGTGGCCCTCATCGGTTCCCAAAATCAACTTCGGGGACCGCGAGCACAGCGGTGCCGTGCCGATAGGGAAAGTCGAAATCTTCTTGCTCCTGGGGAGACTGACGCGCCACTACCAAGACGAAAGTAACACAAACACGGATTGGTGGGTATCCCCCACACGTATTCGAGCGTGGGCCACCGACTTGGCGCGGAGAGCACCCCCTAGGCCGGTACCGCAGAGGTGGCGTAAGGATCCTTCCTGAGCCCGTCCGCTAAGGCACGGAGAGTGTCCACCCCGATGCCGAAGGGGATACCTCTCTTCGGCATCCTGGCACCGGGGTCGGACGCACCGTACCCAAGCGGCAGTCATCTCCCCGGTCGCCCAGTCGCTCGCCCGCCCTGCCGGCGAAAGGGCGTCAAGACGGACCGCGTCAACGCCTGCGCGCTGTGCGAGTGCGCGGCGGACCCCGTCCCGTGCTTGGGAACGCCCCCGGCCGCGTGCCGCCGACTCGCGTACCCGCGCACCCGCCCCAAGCGAAACCCCGTCCGTGCTCTCAGCCGCTTCGTCAACAGTCTCCCACCAGCCCCTGCGTTGCCTCTGCCGCCCGATACCAGTCGCGATGGGTGTCATCTCGCCCGCGGTGAGCAAGCCCGACGTCCGCCCACATGCTGGCAACGGCCGGCGGCCTACTTTTTCTTCTTCTTCTTTCTGTCGGGCCGCTGGGTCAAGGCGGACCCCGCCGCCGTCTTTGCGTTCTTGCTGGACTTCCGGTTCCGCAAGGTCTCGGAAGCAGCGGTGGCCGCCCTCTTGCTCGTCTGTTCGCCTTTCCTCATGTCCGCCTCCTTCGTGTAGCGCACGACCTTGTGCTCCTGTAATGGGTCCCTGATGTTATCTGATTTATATGTCGAGATCAACCTGAATTACTCCCCTGACACAACACCGGAGAAGCCACTTCCCGGAGACCGGCAGATCCGGATCAGGGAGTCTCTCCGGAAAGCCCGCGACTGCCGCCCGGCTCGCCGACCCCGCCC
>CAZZIL010000499.1:0-16305 GCA_964654265.1 uncultured Gammaproteobacteria bacterium
GCCGCGCAGGGTCTCCGGGTCGGGCTTTGCGGCCTTGGTCTGTGCCTTGCGCCGCTCGATCTCCCGGTCGTCGAGCAGCAGGTCCAGGGACTTCTTGCGCACCGAGAGCCTGATCCGGTCGCCGCTCCTGACGAGCGCGAGGGGACCCCCGACGGCGGCATCCGGGGTGACGTGCAGGACCACCGTCCCGTACGCGGTCCCCGACATGCGGGCGTCGGAGATGCGCACCATGTCCTTGACGCCCTTTGCCGACAGCTTTTTCGGGATCGGCAGGTGCCCCGCCTCCGGCATGCAGTGGGGACTGGCCGGCCCGGCGTTCCTCAGCACCAGAAAATCGTCCGCCCTGACGTCCAGCCTGGGGTCATCGATGCGCTCGCCCAGGTCCTTGACCGAGTCGAAGACGACGGCCCGTCCGGTTTGCTCGAACAGTCGCGGGTCGGCGGCCGCCCGCTTGAGCAGCGCGCCGCGCGGCGCGAGCGACCCGAACAGGGCGACCAGGCCGCCCCTGGGCTCGATCGGCCGCGCGCGCGAGGCGATCACGCTTCGGTCGGTGGCGGCGCCGGCCTCCCGGTCCAGGCGTTGGCCGAGCGTCTCGCCCGTGACCGTCGGGCATTCCAGGTGCAGCAGCGGCCGCAGCTCGCGCAGCACGGCGCCGACGCCGCCGGCGTTGAAGAAGTCTTCCATGTAGTGCTCGCCGGTCGGCTTGAGGTTGACCAGAACCGGGGTGGTCTCCGACAGCTCGTTCAGGCGTTCCAGCGGGAGCCGGACCCCCGCGCGCCCGGCGATCGCCGTCAGGTGGATGACCGCGTTGGTCGATCCGCCGAGCGCGAGCAGGACGCGCAGGGCGTTGTCGACGGATTTCGGTGTCACCAGCCGGCCGGGCTTGACCGGCTTGGCCGCAAGTCGCGCGGCAAGCGCGCCCGTCGCCTCCGCGGCGCGCAGCCGGTCGGCGTGCACGGCGGGGATCGCCGCCGACCCGGGCAGGCTGATCCCGAGCGTCTCGGCGATGCACGCCATGGTCGAGGCGGTGCCCATGACGGCGCAGGTCCCGGCGGTCGTCGCCAGCCGTTGCTCGACCTGGTCGATCTCCTCCTGGCCGATCTTTCCCGCGCGGTGTCGCGCCCAGAACCTTCGGCAGTCGGTGCAGGCGCCCAGGCGCTCGCCGTTGTGGCGCGCGGTCATCATTGGCCCGGCCACCAGCTGGACCGCGGGGACGCCCGCCGAGATCGCGCCCATCAGCTGTGCCGGCACCGTCTTGTCGCACCCGCCCATCAGCACGACCGAGTCCATCGGCTGTGCCCGCACCATCTCCTCGGTGTCCATCGCCATCAGGTTGCGGTACTTCATGCTCGTCGGGCTCAGGAACACCTCGCCCAGCGACACCGTCGGGAACTCCACCGGGAGCGCCCCCGCCATCAGGACGCCCCGCCTCACCGCGTCCAGCAGCTCCGGGAAGTGGCGGTGACAGTTGTTGAACCCCGACGGCGTGTGCGCGATCCCCACAATCCGACGCTCCAGCGCCGACCGCGAGTAGCCCATTGACGCGGCGAACGACCGCCTCAGGTATGCCGAGAGTCCTTGGTCCCCGTAGTCGGTGGGTCCCCTTCCGATGCCGCGCCCGCGCCTGCCGCTCATTGGGCGCCGGGCTCCCGCAGCCTCATCTTGACGAGTTTCGGCTCCAGGTAGTCGCGGATGCCGAGCGACCCGCCCTCGCGGCCCATGCCGCTCTCCTTGACGCCGCCGAACGGCGCCTCGGCGGCCGCGAGCAGCATCTCGTTGACGCCGACCATTCCGGTCTCGAGGTCCTCGGACGCGCGCACCGCGGTCGCCAGGTCGTTGGTGAACACGTAGCCCGCGAGCCCGAACGGGAGCGAGTTCGCGCGCTTGATCGCCTCGCCGTAGTCCTGGAACGCCGTCAGCGGGGCGACTGGCCCGAACGGCTCCTCCCGCATGACGCGCGCGCTGTCCGGGACGTTCCCGAGGACGGTCGGCTCGAAGAAGTGTCCGCGGCCGAGCCCGGCCGGGCGGTTCCCGCCCGCGAGCACCTTGGCCCCGGCGTCGACCGCGTCGTCGACGAGCGCCCGCACCGTCTCGACGCCGCGCTCGCTCGCCATCGGGCCCATCTGCGTGCCCTCGTCCCTTCCGTTGCCGACGCGCACCGACCGCGCCTCGGCGGCGAAGGCCTCCGCGAACTCGGCATAGCGGCTCTCGTGGACGTAGAACCGCGTCGGCGAGATGCACACTTGGCCGCAGTTGCGGAACTTGCTCGCGGCGCAGGCGGCGGCCGCCTGCCGGGCGTCGGCGTCACCGAACACGATCACCGGGGCGTGCCCGCCGAGCTCCATGGTCACCTTCTTCACCCCCTCGGCCGCCAGCCGGAGGATCCTTTTCCCGACCGGGACGGACCCGGTGACCGAGACCTTGCGCACCTCGGGCGCCGCGAGCAGCCGGCGCGCGATCATGTCGGAGTCGCCGGTCACGAAGTTCACCACTCCCGGCGGGATGCCGGCGTCGTGGCACGCCTGCACCAGCGCGGCGCACGACCCCGGGGCCTCGCCCGCCGGCTTGGCGATGACCGAGCACCCGGCGGCGAGCGCCGCCGCCAGCTTGCGCGCCGGCAGCAGCGCCGGGAAGTTCCACGCGGAGAACGCCGCCACCACCCCGACCGGCTTGTGGATCACCGCCATGCGCGAATCCGCCGTGCGCGGGCCGATCAGCTGCCCGTAGACCCGCTTGGCCTCCTCCGAGTGCCACTCGAACTGGTCCGCCGCCGCGTTGGCCTCCCCCCTCGCCTCCGCCAGCGGCTTCCCGGTCTCGCCCGTCATCACCGACGCGATCTCGTCGGCGCGCGCACGCACCAGGTCCGCCACCGCGCGGATGCGCCCGGCGCGCTCCCAGGTGCCGGTCCGCCGCCACGTGTCGAACCCGCGCGCGGCGGCCCGCAGCGCGCGGTCGAGGTCCGCCTCCGCGGCCACGGCGGCGCGGCCGACCTCCTCCTCCGTCGCCGGGTCGAAAATCCCCCGGCTGTCCCCGCCGGTGGGCGGGACCCACTCGCCGTCGATGTACAGGTTCGGTTCCATGCGGTGTTGCCCCCTTGTGGTCAGATGTGCTGGTCGAGCAGGCGCGCCTGGACGTCGTCGACCCAGTTGCCGACGTTCCAGGAGCCGTAGGCGCCCATGCCGCCGAGCGGGTCGGGCCCCGCGTACACCGGGATGTGCAGCAGCGACAGCCCGTCGTGGCGCCCCAGCTCCTCCAGCGCCCTGCGCAGGGTGGCGAGGTCGTGCCCGCCGAACGCGGCGCGCACCCCCTTGACCGCCGAGGCCAGCCGGACGTAGTCCACCTCGACGCTGTCGTTGGTGCGGTGCTCGTGCCCGTACTGCGCGACCTGCAGCCCGGTGATCGCCGACATGCGCCGGTTGTCGAAGAGCGCGACCATCCCCTTGGCGCCGTGCTCGACGGCGTCGACCAGGATCTGCGGGTTCATCATGAACGACCCGTCGCCCGAGAACGCGATCCCGTAGCGCGGGCGCTCGGCGACCGCCGACGCCAGCAGCGCGGACGCGGCGTATCCCATGTACGACGCGCCGCTCTCCGTGAACGTGTCGCCGGTGCGGTCGTCCTCCACGATCTGGAACCCGTTCGCCTGGACGTCGCCCGCGTCGAAGTACTTCGCGTGCCCGTTGGCCTTGGCATAGTCGGCGACCGCCTTGATCGCCGCCGGCTGCGTCAGCACCTCCCTTCCCCACGCCGCGTCGGGCAGGCGGACGTCCCCGCAGCGGCGCCGCTTGAGCTCGGCCCACTCCGCCTTCTTCTGCGCGCAGGCGCCGAGCCACTCCTCCCGCCCCGGGACGCTTGCGCCCCGGAGTTCCGCGAGAAGCGCCGGGACGGTCGCGGCGAGGTCCCCCGGCAGCGCGACGGTGTTCGCGTAGTGCGTCGCGTCGGCGAGGTCCCCGTTGAGGTTGACGACCGCCCTTGCGTTCGGGTATCCCACCCCGGAGCAGTCGGACTGGCACACCGCGCGCGTGCCGAGCGCGACGAGCAGGTCGGCGTTCTCCATCGCGTGGTTGCCGGAGACGGACCCCTTGGAGCCGCCGACGTGCATGTTGAGCGGGTGCGCGTCCGGGAGCGCCCCGGTCGACCCGGGCGACAGCACGGCCGGGATCCGCGCCGTCTCGGCGAGCGCGCGCACCAGCGCGTCGTGGCCGCGCGCGCCGCCGCCGACCTTCATGGCCGGGCGCCGGGCGTCGCGGATGAGCCGGGCGGCCTCCCGGTAGGCCTCGCCGGGCTCGGCCATCTGCCGGGCGACCCGCGGGCGGCCGGGCAGCGTCCCGAGCGCGAGCCGCGTCACCTTGGGCTGCGTGTTCAGCGGCAGCAGCAGGTAGAACGGCCCGGCCTTGTGCGGGTGGAACACCCGGTTGGCGCCGCGGCGCATGCAGTCGCGCAGCGACCCGGGCGTGTGCAGCACGTGGGACTCGCCCATCAGCGCGGTGATCTGGCCGAACACCCCCTGCTCGCGCCTCGGCACCTGCTGCATGTTGTAGCCCTCGCCGTGCGTGGTCTCGTCGCCGTAGACGTGGTAGACGCCGACGCCGTTCGACGCCGCGGCGAGCGACCCGGCCATCGCCTGCAGCGCGCCCGGCCCGATCGACGTGACCACCGCGCACACCTCGCCGTGCTGCCACGACAGCGTCGTCGCCGCGTGGGCCGCCTCCGCCTCGTGGCGGCAGTTCACGGTGCGCACCAGCCCCTCCTCCCCGTAGACCCGGAGCATCTCGCCGAGGTCGGTCGAGCCGTGGCCGAAGATCGCGAAGTACTTCCGCACCCCCTGCCTCAGCAGCGCGAGCACCAGCCCCTCGGAGAGCGTCACCTCCACCGTGCCGGGGAGCGCGCCCGCCGCGACGGCGGCGCCGATGCCGCCCGCCTCGCGCACGGCGCGCGCCCGCGCGCGCGCGGCCGCGCTTGCCGCGGTCTCGTCCCGCCTACCTTCCACGGGGACCTCCCGCCGTCATTGCCCCCCCGCCGGCGCCGCGCGGGCGCGCGCGCGCAGCCGGCGGACCGTGTGCGCCCCGACGACCAGCAGCGTGAGCGCGTAGAGGACCGCCGCCGGGACCGACGAGAGGAACACGCCGTAGTCGCCCTCCGACATGATCGCCGCCGTGCGGAACTCGCGCTCCAGGGTGGGGCCGAGCACCAGGCCGAGCACGACCGGCGTCACCGGGATGCGCGCCTTGGCGAGCAGGTGCCCGGCGAGCCCGATCCCGGTCATCATCACGATGTCGAGGAACGAGTTGCGGATCGCGAACGACCCGAGGGCGCACATGACGATGATCCCGACCGCCATGAGCCGCGGCGGGATCCGCAGCAGCCGGACGAAGCCGCGGATTCCGAAGTACTGGAACACCAGCACGGCGACGTAGGCGGCCAGGATCGCGAGGTACACGAGGTACACCGTCTCCTTGCCGGTGTGGAACAGCATCGGCCCCGGCACCACGCCGTGGATCAGCAGCCCGCCGAGCACGATCGCGGTCGCCGGGTCGCCCGGGATTCCCAGCGACAGCAGCGGGATCATCGCGCCGCCGGTCACCGCGTTGTTGGCGGCCTCCGGGGCCATGACGCCGCCGAGCGACCCCTTGCCGAACCCGGAGGGGTCCCGCGCCGTGCGCTTCGCGTGGTCGTACGCCAGGAACGCCGCGATCGGCCCCCCGGTCCCCGGGATCGCCCCGATCCCGGTGCCGATCAGCGACGAGCGGCACAGCAGCCCGAGGTGGGGGCGCACCTCGCGCATGCCCGGCAGCTCGCTGCGCACCTCCGCGGCGGGCGGCGCCTCGCGCCGCCGCCCCCCGCGGCGGTGGTCGGCGAGCGTGCGCATCACGTGCGGGACGGCGAACAGCCCGATCATCGCGACGAGCAGGTTGACCCCCTGCAGCAGCGGTGTCCAGCCGAACGTCATGCGCGGGACGCCGTCCACCTCGTCGAGCCCGACCGTCATCAGCATCAGCCCGACCGTCCCGGCGACGAGGCCGCGCGCCAGCGAGCGCTCCGCCAGCCCGCAGATGGTCGACAGCCCGAACAGCACCAGCGCGAAGATCTCCACCGGGCCGAACTCGATCGCCACCCGCGTCACCAGGTCGACCGACACCACCATCACCAGCAGGCTGAACACGCCGCCGAAGCCGGAGGCGAGCACCGCCGCGCCCAGCGCCGGCCCGGCGCGCCCCGACCGCGTCATCGGGTGGCCGTCGAGCAGCGTCGCCGCGGCCGACGGCGTCCCCGGCACCCCGAGCAGTATCGCCGAGACCGACCCGCCGGTCATCCCGCCGATGTAGGTCCCGAGCAGCATGCCGACCGCCGGGCCGAGGTCGAACCCGAACGTCAGCGGCAGCACGAGCACCAGCGCCATCGAGTAGGTCAGCCCCGGGATCGCGCCGAACACGATCCCGATGGCGGACCCGGCCAGCGTCGCCGCCAGCGTCAGCGGATGCGACGCCGTGTGCAACGCCGCGAAAAACGCCTCCATCCGTCAGAACGCCAGGTTGGCGAGCGTCCCGACCGGCAGGTAGACGCCGAGCAGCTTGCCGAACACCAGGTAGACCGCCGCGGTGAACCCGAGGGAGAACCCCGCCAGCAGGCGCGGGCGCCAGTCGCCGAGCACCGGGCCGACCGCCAGCGCGACCGTCGCCGCGGTCGCGATCACGAAGCCGAAGAGGTGGAGCAGCCCGGCGTACGCGAGCAACAGCCCGACCGTGACGCAGACGGCCCACTGCTCGGAACGCCCCGGCGGGTCCTCCTCCTCCCCGGCCGGCCCCGGCTCCTCCCTCCCCTCCGGCCCCGGCGCCAGCAGCGCCTGGGCCGACACGATCGCGCCCAGGACGCCGAGCAGGACCCCCAACCCCAGCGGGAACGCCCGCGGCCCCGGGCGCGCCCCGTCCCCGAGGTCGGGGACCGTGGCGACGACGCCCCAACACCAGGCCGCCGCCACGGCGACGGCCAGCAGCCCCACCAGGAAGTCCGCGGTCCGCCGCCGCATGGTCCGGTGCGCGTGCGTGCCGGGCCGGCGCGACCTTGCCCCGCCGCGACCGCCGCGCGCGCCGGCCGGGGGGCGCGGCGGGAGCCGGGGCCGCCGCCGCTATTTCTTCAGCCCCAGGTCGTCCATCAGGTCGCTGATCACCCGGTCGTCCCGGGCGATCACCTCGGCAAACCGGTCCGCCGGCAGGTAGGCCGGCCTGAAGCCGATGTTGCCGGCGGCCTCCTGGAACCTGGGCGAGTCGATGGCGGCCTTGGCCGCGCGCTGCAGCCGCTCGATGACGTCGGGCGGCGTCCCGGCCGGGGCGGCGAGCCCGCGCCACATGGTGATGTCGAGGCCTGCCGCGCCGGCCTCGTCGCACGTCTGCGTGCCGGGCAGCAGCGGGATCCGCTCCTTGCCGGTGATGCAGAGGATGCGCAGGTCCCCCGCCTCCTGGTGCGAGACGAACTGGCCGGGCCACTGCACGGCCGCGTCGATCCGCCGCGCGAGCAGCTCGACCGGGGCCTTGCCCTTGCCGTAGGGGACGTAGACCACCCGGTCGCCGATGCCGAGCCGGTCGAACAGCGCCGCCGACGTCAGGTGCGTGAACGACCCGTTGCCGGAGATCCCGACCTTCAGCCTGTCGCCGCGCTCGCGGGCGGCGGCGGCCAGGTCGGCGAGGGTGCCCCACCCCGAGTCGGCGCGCACCGCGAGCGCGGGCACCTCGATGCTCACGCGCGCGATCGGCGCGAACGCCTCGTGGTTGAACGGCATGTTGCCGCGGTAGTGCGCGGTGCTGACCGAGTTGGAGTTCCAGACGATGTTGTAACCGTCGGGCGCCGTCGCCTGGACGTGGGTGTACCCGACCGCGCCGCCGCCGCCGTTGCGGCTGACGGCGACGACGGGCCCGCCCAGGCTGTCGGACATCAGGTCCGCGAGCAGCTGGCCGATGCTCTGCGCCGTCCCGCCGAACAGGACCGTCATCTCGACCGGCTTCTCCGGGAACTCCGCCCGCGCCGGGGCGCCGCCGGCCGCCACGGCGAGCAGCGCCAGCGCCGCCAGCCAGGCCGCGCGGCTGTGCTTGGTGTGTCTCATCCTCTCTCTCCTCCCCTGTCTTGTCGGGTGTGTCGTTCGTTCGCCCGGCGGCGGCCTATGGCGCGGCCGCGCGCGCCGGCGGCGGCGCGGGCGCCGCGACCTGCGCGGGCGGCGGGGCCTCCCCCTCCCTGGCCTCGCGCAGCGCGCGCAGCGCGCCCAGGACCTTCTCGGGCGTCGCCGGCAGCGCGCCGATGCGCACCCCGACGGCGTCGTGGATCGCGTTGGCGATCGCCGGGGCCGTCGGCAACAGCGCCGGCTCGCCGATCCCCTTGGCGCCGAGCGGGCTCAGCGGGTCCGGGTCCTCGACGATCACCGGGTGGATCTCCGGGATGTCGAGCGACGTCGGCAGGATGTACTTGGCGAGCCCGTGCGTGGTGGTGTGCCCGTCCACGAGGCGGTAGTCCTCCATCAGCGCCTGTCCGAGTCCCTGGACGATCCCCCCCTCGATCTGGCCCTCGACCCCGCGCGGGTTGATCGCCCGGCCGACGTCGTGCGCGGCCCACACGCCGAGGACCTGGACCTCCCCGGTGGCGGTGTCGACCTCGACCTCGGCGACCTGCGCGCCGAACACGTACGCCTGCCAGGGGCTGCCGGAGCCGTCGACCGGGTCCAGGCCGGTGCCGTGCGAGGTGTACGACCCCGACCCGACCGGGACGGTCCCGCGGCCCTTGCAGATGTCGACCGCCTCCTCCATGGTGGCCTCGCGGGCCGAGCCCTCGGACCAGACCCGGCCGTTGAACGCGCGGATGGTGCCGGGGTCGACCCCCCAGTGGGCGGCGATCTCCCGGTCGAGGCGGGCGCGCGCGTCGCGGCAGGCGAGCGCCACGGCGTTGCCGACCATGTAGGTCTGCCGGGTGGCCCCGGCGTGCGCGGCCTCCGGCGTGCGCGCGGTGTCGTTGTCGCCCAGTGTGACGTCCTGCGGGCGCACGCCCAGCTCGTCGGCGGCGACCTGCGCGAGCAGGGTGAGTATCCCCTCGCCGATCTCGGTCACGCCGGTGACGACCTTGGCGGTGCCGCCGTCGTCGAGCTCCGCCCAGGCGCCGGCGCGGTCGATGGTCGCGGTGCGGGCGATCCCGTACCAGGCGGCGGCGACGCCGCGGCCGCGCACCTTGCGCGCGCCGGGCGCGCGCCCGTTCCCGTTGGCGCCGCCGCCGGCGTGGCCGTTCCCGGCGGGTCGCCCGTCCCCGTTGGCGCGCCCGCGCAGCCGCGCCCCGAGGTCGCACGGCGCGCGGGTCCCGTCCCCGTGGGTGTCGCCGCGGCGGGGACCCCGCGCCGACGGCGGGCCGGGCTCCCATCCCGACGCCTTCTCGACCGCGTCGAGCACGCGCCCGAGGGACACCGACCCGAGCCGCTGCCGGGTGTGCGTCGACGCCCCGTCGCGCATCATGTTGATGCGCCGGAACTCCAGCGGGTCCATCCCCAGGCGCTGCGCGCACAGGTCCATGTGCGACTCGGTCGCGAACTGCCCCTGCATCGCGCCGAAGGTGCGGAACGCCCCCGACGGCGTGTTGTTGGTGTACACCCCGACGGTGTCGACGCGGACGTTCGGGATCGCGTACGGGCCGCACCCGAGGATCGCCGCCTTGCGCATGACGCCCTCGGTCGACATCCCGTAGGCGCCGCCGTCCGAGACCATCCGCATCGACACCGCGGTGATGCGCCCGTCGGCCTTGAGCCCCATGCGGAGGGCGATCCGCGCCGGGTGGCGTTTCGCCGTCGAGACGATCGACTCCTCGCGGGTGTAGACCAGCCGCACCGGCGCGTCGGCCTTGATCGCCGCGAGCGCGAGGATCCCCTGGTAGACCATGTCCTCCTTGCCGCCGAAGCCGCCGCCGACCGGGCTCATGGCGCAGCGCACCTTGCCGACCGGGCGGTCCAGGATGCGCGCGAGCATGCGGCGGTGGTGCGTGATGTTCTGGCTCGGCGAGACCACCGTGACGACCCCGTCGTGGTCGACATGGGCGAGGCCGGCCTCCGGCTCCAGGTAGGCGTGCTCGACCTGTTGGGTGGCGTAGTCCCGCTCGACGACGAGGTCGGCCTCGGCGAACCCCCGGTCGGTGTCGCCCTTCCGGATCGGGATGCGCTTGACGACGTTGTCCGGCGCGTGCGCGTGGAGGACGGGCGCCCCCGGCGCCATCGCCTCCTCCGGGTCGAAGACGGCGGGCAGCGGCGCGTAGTCGACGCGGACGAGCGCCAGCGCCCGCCCGGCGGTGACCGCGTCGTCGGCGACCACGGCGGCGACGGCCTCGCCGACGTGGCGCACGCGCCCGCGCGCGAGCACCGGCTGGTCGTTCGTGAACACCCCGAAGCCGTCGACGCCGGGGACGTCGTCCGCGGTGACGACGCACGCCACGCCCGGCAAGGCCTCCGCCGCGGCGGTGTCGATCGAGCGGATCTCCGCGTGCGCGTGCGGGCTGCGCAGCACCCGCATGTGGAGCATGCCCGGCATCACCATGTCCGCCGCGTAGCGCAGCCGCCCGGTGACCTTGCCCGGGGCGTCGACCCGGCGCGTGCTGTGCCCGATGAAGGAGTCGCCGACCGGGTCGTCCGCGTCCAGGGCGGCGTCACCGCCGGCGCCGGCGGCGAGCGCGTCGCGCGCGAGGAGCGCCGCCTCGAAGATCTTGCTGTAGCCGGTGCACCGGCAGATGTTGCCGCCGAGGCGCTCCTTGATCTCGCCGATGCCGGCGCGCGGGTTCTCGCGCAGCGCCGCGGTCGCCGCCATCACCATGCCGGGGATGCAGAACCCGCACTGGCTCGCCCCGGTCCGGTGGAACGCGCGCTGCACCGCGGTCATGCCGCCCGCCGCCTTCGGCAGCCCCTCCACCGTCTCGACCCGGCAGCCGTCCGCCTTGGCCGCCGGCAGCAGGCACGACTTCATCAGCCGCCCGTCGACAAACACCGAGCAGGTGCCGCACTCGCCGGCGCCGCAGCCCTCCTTGGTCCCGGTGAGACCCAGGTCGTCGCGCAGCAGGTCGAGCAGCCGCTGGTGCGGCCGCGCGGCCCGGCGCACCTTGCGCCCGTTGACCTCGAGCTCCAGGGCGCGCTCAGGCATGCGCCACCCCCCGCCCGGCGCCCCGGGCACAGTCGCGCGCCGCCTCGAGGACCGCCGCCTCGACAAAGTCTTGCGCGACGGACCGCCGGTACTCCCGGCGGGTGCGCGACGCGATCCGCCCGGACACGAGCGCGGCCGCCTCCCGCGCCGCCGCGGGCGCGCACTCGCGGCCGCGCAGCGCGTCCTCGACGTCGTCGAGCCGGACGGGGACCGGGCCGATCCCGCCGAGCGCGAGTCGCGCGTCGTCGATGGTGCGGCCGTCGGCGCCGAGCCGGACGCAGGCGGCGGCGCACACCGTGGAGATCACGAGCGAGCGGCGCTGCCCGACCTTCTGGAACGACCCGCCGTAACCCGCCAGGGAATCGCAGGTGACCGCGGCGAGGATCTCGCCGGGGCGCAGGTCGACCTGGCCGGGTCCGGTGACGAACGCCGACAGCGGCGCGGCGCGGCGGCGGACCCGCCCGGACTCCAGCCGCGCGACCTCGACCTCGGCGTCCATCGCGAGCATCGGCGGCGTGGCGTCCGCGGCCGGCGACGCGTTGACGATGTTGCCGGCGAGCGTCGCCTGGCGGCGGATCTGGTCGTCCGCGAACCACACGGCGCACTGGGGCATGCACGGAAGGTGCGCCGCCAGCCTGCCGTCCTCGATGAACTCCTGCATGGTCACGCCGGCGCCGACGCGGACGCGCCCGCCGCGCACCTCGTGGCCGCGCAGCTCGGCGACCCGGCTGATGTCGACGGCCATCGGCAGCCGGACGTCGCCCGCCCGGCCCTCGCGCGCCCACGGGAGCAGGTCCGTCGCCCCGGCGACGACGCGGGCGCCCTCAGGGCCGTCGCGCAGCAGCGCGAGGGCCTCCCCGAGCGTCGCGGGGGTCTCGTAGCGTCCGAAGTCGAGCATGGCGCCTTCCCGGCTCAGGCGGCGGCCTCGCCGGCGCCCGCGCGCGGGTTTTTGACCACCACCTTGATGGCGTCCCCGATGCGCTCGCGCGCGTGGCGCAACGCCTCGGGCAGGTCCGCCATATCGAAGGTGTGGGTGTGGATGACCGTCGCGTCGAACGCGCGCCGCGCCATGAGCGCGCACGCCCGGTGGGTCGCGCTGCGCCCCTCGCCGCGGATCCCGAAGACGTAGATGTTGTTGGTCACGATGTGCTTGACGTCCACCGGCACCTGCTCGCCGGGGAACGCCGCCAGGCACACCCTCCCGCCGCGGTTGCACATGTGGACCGCCTCGTTCACCGCCGCGGTCGCGCCGGAGCACTCCAGCACGTAGTCGGCGCCGGTGCCGCCGGTGATCTCCCGCACCCGGGCGACCGGGTCCTCGCCGCGCACGTTGACGGTGTGGTCCGCGCCGAGCCGTCGGCCCATCTCCAGCCGGTTGTCGCGCGTGCCGGTGAGCACCACCGGGTCGGCGCCGAGCGCCTTCGCGCACGCGACGCCCATCAGGCCGATCGGGCCCGGCCCGGTGACGACCACCGACTCGCCGGCGACCAGCCCCCCCAGCTCGGTGAGCCCGTACATCGCGGTGCCGGCCGTCACCACAAGCGTCGCCTCCTCGTCGCCCATCCCGTCGGGGACCGCCACCAGCGTGTTCACCGAGTTGACCGCGTACTCCGCGAACCCGCCGTCGGTCGTGAACCCGTTGGCCCGGTGCCCCTTGTCGGAGTCGCCGTGGTTCTTCCCGTAGTTGTGGCAGGAGGTGTACATGCCCTGGCGGCAACGCTTGCACTGCCCGCAGCCGGCGTGGATCTCGACCGTCACGCGCTGGCCGATGCGCCAGTCGTCGACTCCCGGGCCGAGCGCGACGACGGTCCCCATGTACTCGTGCCCCGGGGTGAAGCCCTTGTTGAACGGGAGTCCGCCGCCGATGAGCGCGGGCGGCCCGTGGCGGATGATCTCCAGGTCGGTCGCGCAGATCGCGATCGCGTCGATCCGGACGAGCACTTCCGCGCGGCCCGGCGCCGGCACCGGCTTGTCGACGAGTTCCAGCTCCCCGGGGTCGCGCAGCACCCACGCCCGCATGGTGCGCGGGACCGGGTGCGCCGGGTCGGTCCGGATGTCGGCGCGAGACGGCACCGGGCTAGCGCGCGGCGGCGCGCTTGGGCGCCGCGGTCGCCTCCCCGGCAGGGAGCGCCGGCTGGTGCTCCGGGCAGCCCAGGCCGGCGGAGATGTCGGCGGCGGCCGCGCGCACCTGCCCGCACACAAGGTCGAGGTGCGCGCCCCCGGCGCGCAGCTTGGGTAGCGAGACGCTGACCGCGCCGGCGACGGCGCCGGCCCGGTCGCGGATCGCGGTGGCGACGCAGACGACGCCCTCCTGGAACTCCTCGGAGTCCATCGCGAACCCGTTGCGGCGCGCCAGCCGGAGGTTCTCCAGCAGCCCGTAGAGCGAGCAGATGGTGTGGCGCGTGAAGCGGGCAAGCCCGCCGCTCGCAAGCACGCGCGCGATCTCGGGCTCCGGCAGCCACGCGAGCATCGCCTTGCCGCTGGCGGTGGCGTGCGCGGCGTCCTGGTAGTCCGCCTCGGCGATCCCGATGCGCACCGGGAGCCTGGACTCGATGCCGGCAAGCAGCGCCAGGCGGTCGCCCTGGAGCGCCATGAGGTGCGCGCTCTCCTTGGTCGCCTCGCTCAGCCGGCGCAACGCCGGGGCCGCAACGTCCTTGAGGTTGAACCGCCTGAGGCGGGAGTCGGAGAGCTGCGTGACCCGGGGGCCCAGGAAGTAGCCGCGGGTGCGCGCAGACTGGCCGACCAACCCGCACCCGGCAAGCGTCGCGAGCAGGTGGTGACAGGTCGACGCGTTGAGCCCGGCGCGCTCCGAGAGACCCTTCAGCGACAGGTCCCCGTCGGCCTCCGCAAGGATGTCAAGCAGCCGGGCCGCGCGCTGCACGGACTGTACCGCACGGGGCGCCGCGCCCGACCGGCCAACCGGGCCGCCCGGTCGCGCCCCATCCGTCGCTGTGCCGCCTTCCTTCATCATCCTGAAACAGACCGGACACATCATACCGCGGAAATCCGCGATCCCGGGAAAAATTTTCCATGGTCGAATGTCGTTTCGCATCGTGAAACGACGGTCGGCAGGCGCGCCGGAACGCGCGCGGACGACCCCGCCGGGCCGTAATCTCGCGCGGGCGGTCCCGGCGCGCCTCCCGTCGCGCACCCTGGCAAGGCACGGGACAAGCCCGCAACTGACGTGGACGGCCCCCGCCGCCGCCGCCAAGCGCCGCCCGGCCAAGGCGCCACCGAAGCCTCCCGCGGCGGGCAACCGGCGGCGAGCAGAGAGGGCCGCCGCCGACCCGACAGGCCGGTCCCGACGGCCCGACCACGCACGCCACTGCCGAGGCGCGCCTGTGGCGGCCTTGGCAGGCGGCTGTCACCGGCCGACTCCCGACGCGGTCGGTTCTCTCTTCTCGACCGGCGTGCCGTCCGCCGGGAGGATGGTCGACACCGTGATGACGGCGCCCTCACGCGTGCCGCGGCCAGCGACACTTCGGCGACCGACAGGTGGTCGTGCTCGTCCGGGTCCCACCCGCGGTCGAAGGTCGCGGCGATCCGCGCCTCCAGCGTCTCGTGCGCCGAGACGCGGCAGGTGATGTTGACGGCACGCTCGCACTGCGCGCCGGGCTTGGGGGCGCGTTCGCCGTTGATGCCCATGTCGGTGTCTCTTTCCTGGGCTTGGCTGGTCGGGGTGGGCGTGGCGCTGTCCATCAGAACAGCAACCACGCGATCAGGGCCAGCAGGCCAACGCCTGCCCAAGCCGCGCAGGTCAGCCACAGGATCGCCTTGCGCACGAACACGAAGCCGCGGTGGAACTCGCGCCCGACTCGGTCGGCTTGCGACAGGGGTCGGCCGAATCAGGCCGGCCGGGACGGCCGCGGCCGTCCGGGGGGTGGGGACCTTGCCCTCCATGCTCGGTTCCTCAACCATGACGCCGAAGATGTCGCTGATACAACCTGCGCGGCCGCGTTGCCGTGCGCGTTCTTGGGCGGTCCTGCCCTTGTGACCCGCCCTTGCCCGCCGCGGCATCGCGCGACCGCCATCGGTCCGACCACCGGCCGATGGCCGGAGCGCCAAGGGAGATTGCGCCCGTCAGCGCCGTTTTCCTGCCGATTCCGGACAGTCCCCCGGCGCCAATCGCCGCAAGGCCGTTGGACGGTGTGCGCCCGCGGGTCGCAGGGGTTTGTCACGCATCGCCGCCGTCAATGGGGACCCCCTGCCACAACGAATCCGGAAGCCCCACAAAAAACTCCCTGGCCGTCTGGCGCAACAGCAAGATCCTGCCCGGGGTGACGTTTGGGTCGGCGCCCGGGACCGGCTTCCTTGCCTGTTCCCGGAATGCCTCCAAGGCGCCGGGCGGCTCCGGGGCGACCACCAGAATATCCGCGCCTCGGCGAAGAGCCTCAAGAAGCAGGTCGTTGACATGTGGGTCCCGAAGACTGGACCCGATGACCGCGATCAGGTCCGCGTTGACGCGGCGGAACAGATCCGCCTGGTGCTCAAAGGTGTAGGGCAACCTTGACGGGACCTTCGCCTTGCGCCCAAGCACGAGCACCGCCTTTGTCACGTCGATTTCTTGGGACGGGTCGGTGGAGAAGAATTCGCCGGCGGGGGTCCGTTGCCAGTTGACCGACCCGTGCAGCTTGTGCAGGCAAACCATGGGCTTCTTCCCCTTGATGGGAAAAGGGGCTATGTTCCACAGACAGTCGGGGCCACGGCCCCAAAAACCGTCCGCGAAGCGGTTGGGGTCGGCGCCCAGCTCGACGCCCGCGTCCTGGTTCGTGGTGTACACGTGAAGCGCATAGCCGAGATAGACGGCGAGCGCGTCCAGATTCCCGTAGTGGTTGCCGGACCCCATGTCGCCAAGAAGCAACAGCTTCGCAAAGTGCTCGCGCAAGATCCGGGACAGCCTCTTCTTGGCTTCGGGGGTCCCCGATATGCGCGCATCCTCGGGATCCAGGCTCAACCGGTCGAAAATGACCTCAAAGTCCGACAACTCCTCCGGGCGGAGCGTCTCCTTGACACGAAAGTACAAATCCCGGTCCTCTTGTGTGATCTGGGGATCGGGAGAGGTCATCAGCTTATCGAAAGCCTTCACCACCTCATGGGCCGTTGGCACCCCCATCTCGCGACTTGCTCCCGCGCCCAGGACCAAGGATATTGTTTG
>CAZZIL010000500.1:0-6072 GCA_964654265.1 uncultured Gammaproteobacteria bacterium
AGACAAGGAGAGAACCATGGAAAACCTTCCGACACGGGTCGCCGCCGGCGAGTTCGTGCTTGGCGTCGACGTCTCGAAGGCGACGCTGTCCTGCGCGTTGCAGGACCCCGGCGGGGGCTTCGCGGCGGCGGAGTTCCCCAACGACATCCCCGGCATCCGCAAGGCGCTGTCGTGGGCGTCGTCGCGGGCGGGCACGGCGTGCCCGCTGTGCGTCGAGCCCAGCGGCGGCTACGAGCAGGACCTGTGCGAGGTCTCGCACGGGCGCGGGCACCGGGTGTTGCTCGTCGACGGCGCGCGCACGCACAGCTTCCACCGCGCGCTCAACGAGAGGAACAAGACCGACCGCGTCGATGCCCGCGTGCTGTGCGAGTACGCGCGCCAGATCCCGTCGCGCGCCTGGGCGCCCCCCTCGGCCGCGCGCCGCCTGCTCGCGGACCTGGTCAAGTCGCGCGCCCGCCTGGTGGATGAGCGCACCCGCATGAAGACGTGGCGCCGGAGCCTGAGGGCCCCCGACGCCATCCGCGACGCCGCCGCCGACCTGCGCCGGCTCAACGACCGCGTCAGCCGCCTCGACCGCAAGATCGCGAGGCTGCTGGCGGACACCGCGGAGTTCGCCGCCGACGCGTGCCTGCTGCTGTCCATCCCCGGCGTCGGCCCGGTGTTCGCCGCCGTCGTGTGCGCGCTCGGCGACCTCCGCCGCTTCGGCGACGTGCGCCAGTTCTGCGCCTACGCCGGCATCGTCCCGCAGCGCACCCAGTCGGGGACCAGCATCGACCGCACCCGCGTCTCCAAGCGGGGGGACCGCGAGCTGCGGATGATCGCCTTCCTCGGCGGCCTGTCCGCCAGCGTGCACAACCCGGCGGTGCGCACCTACGCCGTGGGTCTGGCCCGCCGCCCCGAGCTGTGCCGCAAGCAAATCATCGCCGCTTACGGCCACAAGCTGTTGCGCATCGTCTACGGCGTGCTCACCAACCGGAAGGCCTTCGACCCCACCCACGAGTCGACCAAGGCCGCCGCCGATGGCAACGGTCTGACCCAGGACGATGGCCGGGCCTCCGGCCCCTCGCTGGCCAACATCCGGGACACGACGCCCGCGTCGGTGCCGAGGCCCGCGACCGAGGCAACCGCCAGCGATGTTCCCGGTGGCACCCGCAATGAGGCGGTGCCAGTCGCCCCCGGTGGCAGCCAGACCCCGAACGGCGACCGGGACACCGACCCCGCCTTGGGCAAGGTCCGCGACGCGGCCCACGCGTTACCGCCGAGACCCGGACCGGAGGCGCCCGCCAGCGACGCTCCCGGTTGCATCTGCGACGTGGCGGTGCCAGTCGTCCCCGGCCTGCCACCAATGCGGATGAAACGCGTGCGTGCGTAGAGCCGGGCGCGCCTGTTCAGAACCGGGCAGGCCTGTCGAAAACCCCCATGAGTTTTGCACAGGAGGGTGCCAATCGGGGTTGACTTCGAATAAAAAAGCACAGCCACCCTGTCCGCGTCCCCCGCCTTGACCACGGCTGCGTGGTACCCCAACGTTTTTGGTCAGGGCTTGTTCGGGGAGGGACGTGCGTCGACCGGTCGCGGCGGTCCGGGATCAGTGGCGGCGGTGGTGCCGCCGCGACCGGGGGATGCGCGCGCGTCGGTCGTCTTGCCGGCCCGGCGGCCGGCACTCGCCGACCTGTGGCCGCGCCGGCACGGGCATCCGCCTCCGGCGACCGTGGCGCGATGGGGCCTGCCAGGGGGCAACGCCCCGATGCCGCGGCGGGCAGGCCGATGGCCGGCCTGCCCACCAGCGGGTCGGCCGGTGCGCGCAACGCGGCGAGCGCACGCGCGTGCACCCGGCGGCGCGTTTCCCAGCCGTGGTGCTTCATCGGGCGGTCGTTGATCAGGTCCTCGGCCCACTGCAACGCCTCTGCGGAGACCTTCGAGAAGTCGGTCTCCTTCGGGAAGAACCCGCGCAGGAGTATGTTGGCGCACTCGCCGGAGCCGCGCTGGCAGGAGCTGTACGCGTTGGCGAAGAACACCGGGCCACCGATGGCGGCGGCGATGTCCTGGTGCAACTCCTTGCCGTTGTCGGCTGGCCCGCGAGCATGTCGGCGAGCACCGCCGCGGTCACCGCCGGATGTTCGCCGATCGGGACCCACCCCGGGATCTGCCCGCGCCCGTCGCCGCACGGGCGCGACTCCGTGCCGTGGCGCCGCAGGCACGTGTGCAGGTCGCCGCCCGTCTTGCGGTCGCGACGGATGAAGCCGTAGATCCACGTGTGGCTGCACGGCGCGCTCCCGTTGGCGTGGCGAGGCATCACCGCCGCGACCTGTTCCGGGCTCCACCCGTTGTGCAGGCCGCACACCATGAACGCCTCCTGCTCCTCCGTCAACCCGACCCGGCGATCGCCCGCGCCCGCGCGACGACATTAGTCACGGAATTCTCTTTTTCGTGAGGCTCCGCCCCCAACGGAGCTTTCCTCGGCGCGCCGCCCTGCCCACTTACCCGGCAGGTGGGGGATCCAGCAGTGTGTCGCTATCCCCCTGCCAGAAGGAGGCTGTCGCGTCGCGAAGCGTCTCGAAGCCGCTGTTGCCCGCCATAAAATTTGCGACCGCGATATTGTACGCTCCAACGCTTGCCGCAAGGTCGAAACTCATACCATCTCTCTCAATCCTCTCCACTTTTGCCGCATCGCTCTGGTAGAAGCCATGTATTGTGATGGAACTGACCACCTGATCATTAAGGTCACGCAGTTCGACCACGAGGTCCCTTGGACCAATGTCGAACTTTAGTTCCAGTTTGTCGGTGGCGTCGTCTTTCCTGATCCGGATGATGTCAGCATTTCCGGTTTCCCCGTTTTGGGCTGCCTCGTAGACAGTAGTGGAGCGGCCTGTAGCTGCGCTGATTATGTAGGTGTCGTCCCCGCCGTATCCGTAAAGGTTGTCGCGTCCACCACCCCCATCAAAGACGTCATCTAAATGATTCTGCCCGTACAAATTCTCATTCGCTGTAGTTCCCTTGATCTCGGCGGCAAGCAGGCCGGGAAGCTCCATGGCGATGTCATCATCACCCTGGTCCTCATATTTGACGTATTCTATTTGGGCATAGGTGCGCCCCTCTCGGTAGAAATCCGGCACAGTCAGCTTATCTCTGATCACCCCGTCGGAGTCTGTCAGACTCACAATCAAATCTTGCCCATCAATGCTCCGGTGATACGACACCTCGCCAGTATAGATCTCGTCACGGTTGATTGTTTTCTGTCGGATGACCAGTATAGTATCTGCGGTGTCGCCGTCCCCACTCCGGTAAGATTCGTAAACCGTGTCGTCTCCCGTTCCAAAAGTCAGCGTGTAGGTGTCATTTCCTCGGTATCCGTACAGGCGGTCGTCTCCGCCCGCGTTGCTATTGAAGACGTCATCCAGATGGTTTTTTCCGTACAGATAATCATTTCCAGTGCCTCCCCTGATCTCCACGGCAAGCAGATCGGGAAGCTCCATGGCGATGTCATCACCCTGGTCCTCGTACTTGACGTACTCCACTTGGGCGTACGTGCGGCCCTCCTGATAGAAATCTTTCACGGTCAGCTTGTCTCTGAACTCCCCATCATTGCCTTTCAGACTCACAATCAAGTCGTTCCCGTTGTTGCTCCGGTGATACGACACCGTGCCGGTAAAAAGAGCTCCGTCGGCTGTTGTTTTCTGCCGCTTGACCAGTATCGTGTCGCCGGTGTCGCCGTCCCCGCTCCGGTAAGATTCATTGACCGTGTCGTGTTCAGTCCCAAAAGTCAGTATGTAGGTGTCATCCCCGCTATATCCGTACAGGCGATCATTCCCGCCCGCATTGCTGTTGAACACGTCATCCAGGTGATTTTTCCCGTACAGATAATCGTTCCCGGCACCCCCCACGATCTCAACGGCAAGCAGATCAGTCACTTCCATGGCGATGTCATCGCCCTGGTCCTTATACTTGACGAATTCTATCTGAGTGTACTTGGGCCCCTTATAGAAATCCTTCACGGTCAGTGTATCGGAGATTGACCCGTCTGTGTCAGCTAGGCTCACAATCAAGTCGTTTCCGTTGTTGCTCCGGTGATACGACACCGTGCCGGTAACAAGGGTACCGTCGACTGTCTTCCGTCGGTTGACCAGTATCGTGTCTCCGGTGTCGCCCTCCCCGCTCCGGTAGGATTCATTAACCGTGTCGTGGTCAGTCCCAAAAGTCAGCGTGTAGGTGTCATCCCCGCTATATCCGTACAGGCGATCATTCCCGCCCGCGTTGCCATTGAAGACATCCTCGGAGTTCTCTCTCCCGTACAGGTAGTCGTTTGAGCCTGTGCCGACAATCTCGGCAAGCATCATTTCAGTCTCTGTCCATTGCATATTGCCACTGCCGGTGATTTCAATGACTTCTATTTTTGCGTTGTCATACACATAGTAGTCCTTCACCGTGAGAGAGTCGGTTGCCTCGCCCTCCGTCAGCAACTCCATTATCAGGTCGCGTCCATTGTTGCTTCTGCGCAGGCGGAATGAATCCACAGTGAGACCGACCTTGGTGCAAATCATGTCTCCGGTATCCCCGTCCGCATTTCCGCTCGCCTCGTTAATGACATCGTGACCTGTGCCACGTCCGAGCCAATAGACGTCATTTCCTCCATAGCCGTAAAGCTTGTCATTCCCGCCGGCATCACTGTCAAACCAGTCGTCTGTGGTACCCAGTCCGTACAGATGATCGTTGGACGATGTTCCCATAATCTCGGCCTTGGACAATCTGATGGCGTTCCAAGACGTGCCGTCTGCGAACTCAACACTCTCGATCTTTGCGGCCCCTGTCGTGTCGGCGTAGTGGTCTTTGATCGTTAGTGAGTCCCCCTCTCGACTCCCATCGGCCGCCAAAATCTCGATGTGCAGGTCTCTGCCGTTGTTACTGCGACGTAGACTGGCCCTTCTCCCAAGCGGGGTGCGGGGTGCATGGTCGGCGTGCCTGTGGAGAGCGGTGAAGCTTCCCTCAACGACAACCTTGTCTCCGGAGTCTCCCCCCGGATTCGGATTCGATCTGTTCTCGTATACCACATCATGGTCTGTCCCGGCCCCCAGGTAGTAGGTGTCGTTCCCGCCGCGTCCGTAGATGTGGTCATTTCCGCCACGGTCACAGTCAAACGCGTTATCGCGCGAGTTGCCGTACACGTGGTCGCTCCTGGTGGTGCGGTCGCGGATTCGCTGGGTAGTCATGAGAACCTCCTACGAAGAAGACCCAAGGCACGCGCCTGCGGGGTCTGTGCCATCGGTTGCGTGCGTCTCCCGCCGGGCGAGCATTCCACTCGGCAACGCCAAGGGATCAACGCCGATGCGTGCGCCTTGCCCTAGCCGCCGCCCCCGAGGAGGCAGGGACTGTGCTGACCCAGTGATAGACGTGACCAAGTCAATCACTCCCGGCATGCCTGCGCTGCACCGGGGCGACCGCGTTGACACAGACCCCACTGTCCACGGGCTCAGTGGCCTCTCAACCCCTGCCTTCGCCCGTTCGAGGAGGACGGACGCATCACGCTTCCTCTGGTTCATGAGGGCAGTATACCAGAAGAAATCGTCAGGAGTCCAGAAGCGTGTCGATTATTCCCGATTTCCGGGTAACCCGTTGACTCAAAATGAAAAAAAAGACAACTCCCCCTCGCCTCCTTACTGTCTTCGGTCGGCCCGTTGCGTCGAGGGTTCGCCTGAAAGGACGTGGACCGTTCGGCGCGGCTCCTAGTGGTTAGTTTGAGACGGAAGAGTCCGTCTGTGCGCGCCGCCTCAGCTCTGCCAGCTTCTGGTGGCCGCGCCTGACCGAGGCCATGATGGACTCCGGCGCGGCCACCCACACGAACGGCTTGCAGTGGCGGTTGTGTGCGGCAAGGCACGCCTGGATGGCAACCGTCAGCTCGTTGACGGAACGGAACACCCCGCGCCACAGGCACCGGCGCTGGGCAAACACCCCCTCCACCGCGTTGAGCCACGGGCACGACGTGGGCTTGAAATAGAAGGTCCAGCGCGGGTGGCGTGCGAGCCACGCGCGCACCTTGGGGTGCTTGTGGGTGGCGTAGTTGTCGAGGATGAAGTGCAA
>CAZZIL010000501.1:0-1926 GCA_964654265.1 uncultured Gammaproteobacteria bacterium
CACCCGGCCGAGCCGGGCGGCGCCAGCCCCCGGCAGGGATGCCCCCACGGTGAGTGGTCCGGTCTGCGGGTCCCGTCGAGTCGCACGCGAGGTGTCTGCCAACCGCGAAGCGGGTGAACAGTCAGCGACCCGCATCCCACATCCGCGGTCTTGGTGTCTCCGGTCGCGAGACCAAGCCACGCACAGGCCGCGCGCCGACCCACCCCCACGGCAGGGACGTATGCGAAACCTCGTTCAAGTGCCAAGGGTCTTCAAGATGTCCTCACCCGCGAACGTGTGCGCGGAACACCGGGCGGTCTCGCATGCGCGCACGGCGCCGGACGGGGCAACGCATGCTTGGGTGGCGGTGGTCCTCGCTTCCCCCAACCCCGGGTGCCGCAGGTGCGTCAACGTTCCGGCAACGTTGTCACGGATGGTTGGCCGGACTTCCCGTCCGACTGGTGCCGCCACCCCACGGCGTTGAGCACGCCGTTCAGCTCCCTCGTTCCCGCCGGTCGGATGAGTCGCGCACCGCGCCGACACTTGGAGAAACGCCCCCCCGCGTCCGGCACCGCCGCAACGCCTCCCCGCGGGTGCTCGCGCATCACCACCCCCGTCCGAAGGAAGACGGGTCACACGTGCGCGGCATCACCAAGCGAGAAGCACGGATCCCTCGGCAGCCGGCGGTCACTCGATCAGGAAAGCAACCGCCGGTGCTCGTCTTCACCAGCCACAACGGAGCCTGCGTCGACTCCGGCCCCGCGCCAGCGCGAGCCGGCGGTTGCAACCCACTACCCAACGACAGGCGGGCGTTCGCTACCGGCAATGCCGTGTCGTCCAGCCCGGTGAAGCCGCGCAGTTTGCCGACTCGCGTGCCGGCCGCGACTGCGCGGCCGCGTGTGCGCTCGCGCGGCCACGTAATCCGGGAACAGCGACATCGCATGTCCGCCCGGCACGCGCAACACCCGGCCAACTCCGCCTCCGGGCGCGCACCCCCATGCGTGCGCGGCACCAGTGCCGAGTGGCGATCCGAATAGATCGGGAGCCGCGTTCCCGGTCCTACATCACCGGACCGTGATGACACGCCTGCGTCGACTCCGGGTGATCGGGGCCGCACACACCACACCGGGCGCCGCGTCATCCCCGACCCGATCGGCAACGGGTGCCAACCCGGCGTTAGTCGTGTCGGCCGTCCCCCAAGGTGACTCCTCGCACGGGGACGGAGATCTCGAGACGGGTGCGGCCACCTCGCCTTGCGGTGCTTTCGGGCCACAGCCTTCGCGTCAGCCCCCCACGTCAGAGCTATCCCCGGTGAGATGACAGTCCCGCGCTTCGCTGCGTGCATCGGCGCACAGCCAGTCGCGCCCGAACCCGGCGCAACAGCCAAGACCCCCTGCGCAGTGCCGCAGAGCAGGGGCCAGAAGGGACCCGCCGCCAACCCCACACGTCGAAACGCGACCGGCGATTGGGGGGTACCAAGGTATGGGCCAAGGTCTTTCGGGGGCCGTAACGGGCTTGTATGAGGCCGCTTCGGAGGCGGACCGGGCCGGATTCGGCCCGATTCGACCTCCGAGACCCGTAGAAGGCCATTCCCGGCCCGCCCGGACATCGGCGGTCTCCATGGGTCCCCCAAACCATCGAGACTGTGTTTCCTGTGGCCAGGCCCTGTGCCCCGGTTTCGGCCTGAGCCAATCGAGCCAGTGTGGAACAGTCACACGAACTGGCGACCCGCGCGACTCATCCAAGCAGAGATCACACCGTTGCGTCTCCCTCCACTGGGGCTACGGGCAGGACCGCTCCCGACGCGCCCCCGCGACGGCCGACTGACGCAGCCGGCCCCAGTCGGCGTGCCTTGACCCTTGACGCTTTTCTTGCTATAGTTCCTCCGTGAACCAGCGGAGGCGCGATGTGCTCCTGCTCCCCGAGCGGGCAAAGGCGGGAGTCGAG
>CAZZIL010000502.1:0-4792 GCA_964654265.1 uncultured Gammaproteobacteria bacterium
GGCGACGACGGGGACGGCATGGGCATGGCCGGTCCCATGCCGGGGGGAGTCGTCCCGGGAAGCGGCGCACTCGGCGCCGGCGCGGGAATCCCGGCGGAGCAGGGTGGCCAAGGCGGCCCGGGCGGCGGCGACCCGGCGTCCGGGCTCCCGGACCAGGGGCGGGGAATGGGCCTGGACTTCGTCGCGGGAGGCGGCTCCGGGCAGTACCCCTCCGCCCGGCAGGGGGACGGCTGGGGCTTCGGCGAGGGCGCCGACGGGGAAGGACAGGGACAGGGCGCGCAGAACCAGACCCGCTTCCGGCTCGCGTTCCCGGAGGAGCTCGACATCGACCTGCGGATGCTCGTGAACCGGGGGCAGAGCGCCGAGCTGATCGCGGTGCTGTCGGTGATCATGGGGTTCCTCTCCGAGCTGCAGGCGGTGATCGACTCGGGGGGCAGCCCCAGCCGGCTGCTGCCGACGTTCCGCGACCGCATGGTGCACGGCTTCCGCAGCCCGCCGGAGCTGCCCGACGAGCATCGCGACGCGGTGGAGGCGCTCGCCTTCGAGCTGATCTTCGCGAGCGAGTCGACCGCGCCGGGGGAGCTGGAGCCGATCGGCCTGCGCCGCATCGACATCGGGGCGGGCGAGCCGGGGGCGCTGCTCGTGGAGCCCAACCACCTGCTGCAGGAGGTCGCGGTGATGCGCCCGGGGGACGGCGAGATGCTGTGGGAGGACACCGCGCGCGTCGAGATGAACATCAGCGCCCACCCGGCGGTCTGGCAGGGGCTGCGCGTCGACTTGGACCGCAACTCGGTGCTGATGGCCCCGCCGGCAACCATGAGGGATTCGGGGTGGCGCGCGGTGGCGTCGATCTCGCCCGCGGTGGACGACTTCATCGTCGGCTTCGTGCAGGCCGGGGTCGGCCGCGACGGGACGCTGGTGATCGACACCGACGGCAACCGCGTGCGCATCGACCGGCGCCCGCTGGTCACCCCGTACCGCCCGCCGCTGATCGGCGCGCGCGGCTGGACGGTGGCGCTGTTCGCCGGGCTCGCGGTCGCGCTGGGTCTGCTGGTCCTGGCGCGGGGACGCATCCCCGGGCTCCGGGCGCAATGAGGGCCGGCCTGTTCCCGCTGCTGGCGCTGGCGTTCCTGGTCTACGTCGTCCTGCTGTTCAGCCGCTTCGACTCCCACGTGCTGGAGGGGGGAGCCGCGACCGTCGACCTCGGGATCGTCCCCTCCCAGGACGCGCGGGCCCGCGCGGTCGACCTGGAGGTGGTGCGCGCCGTCGACGCGCGCGCGTTCAACCGCGAGCTGCGCCTGCGCCTGGGACGGCCGTCGCGCCGCGCCGACATCCCCGGGTTCTGGGTCGACAGCTGCGAGGTCCGGCAGGCCGACTTCGAGCGCTTCGCGCGCTGGGCGCGCGCGCGCGCGCAGGCGGACCCGTCGTCCGCGCCTCCGCCCGGGACGCTGGCGAGCACGGCGACCGGGCACCGGGTCGCCGGGGTGCTGGGCTCCCCGGCCAGCGGCGTCAACCACGCGGGCGCGAGCGCGTACTGCCACGCGGTGGGGGGACGCCTCCCCTGGGCCGAGGAGTGGGAGGCCGCCGCCGCCGGGGACGAGGGTCGGCTCTACCCGTGGGGCGACGAGTTCGACGGGGAGTCCTGGCCGTACCAGGACCCGCACCGCAACTCCTCGCAGCCGTGCGGCAAGCACCCGCGGACGTCGACGCCGGAGGGGGTGCACGACCTCGCCGGGAACGCCCTGGAGTGGAGCCGGGGCAGCCGCGCCGACGCGCGGCTCGGTGGGCGCCCGGCGGTGCACGGGGCCCCGGCCGACCGGCCGAGGTCGCGCGCCCTGTACGCGCTCAACGCCGCCTGGATCAACCTCGCGCCGGAACGCCGCAGCCTGCACCTCGGGTTCCGCTGCGTCTACGACCGCCCGCCGCGGCGCCGGCTCCCGTGGGGGGGCAACCGCCCCCGCGTGGCGGAGATCCCCGGCGGCGAGTACCCGCTGGGACTGCCGGCGGACGTCCGGCTCGCGCGCATGGCCGTGCTGCTGCCGCCGACGCAGCTGCGCCAGTCGCGCAGCCTGCTCGGCACGGACGATTCCGGCCCCAGAAAGATCCGGGTCGGGCTGTGCGAGGTGAGCCGCCAAGATTACAGGCGGTTCCTCAAGGACCCGCTGGTCGGCCTCGGGCTGTTCGCCAACGAGCACGAGCCGCGCAACACGGAGTACTCCCCGGTGGGGTGGGAGAGCCAGCAGGCGGACCTCAGCCTCCCGGTGACGGGAGTCAGCTGGTGGGCCGCCGACGCGTTCGCGCGCTGGGCCGGGGGACGCCTGCCCACCGTCGAGGAGTGGCAGCTGCTCGCGTCCGGGGCGGAGGGCCGCGCCTACCCGTGGGGCAACGAGTACCGGGAGACGGCGGCGGTCACCGGGGACCTTGCCGACCCGGGCCCGCGCCCGTGCGACGCGGAGGGGCTGGAGGACGTCACCACGGACGGGGTGCGACACCTCGGCGGGAACGTGTCAGAGTGGACGCAGAGCATCGTGGCCGACCAGGCAAGCTACGCCATGTGGGTCCAGGGCGGGAACTGGGTGCTGCCCGGCCGCGAGACGACGCAAAGCGTCTTCGGCCGCTTCGTGCCGCTCAACCAACGCTCCGCCGGGATCGGCATCCGTGTCGTCTACGACGGCTGAGCGCAGGGGGACGGCCCCGGCCGCGAACGCCCGCCGCGGCTGACGGATGAGGTGGGCCGTGGTCGCCGTCGACCTTCCGGTGCGGCGGGAGTTCTCCTACGCGGTCCCGCCGGGGTTCCCGAGGGACCTGCAAGGGCGCCGGGTCGCGGTGCGGCTTGCGAACCGGGTGAGGACCGGGGTCGTGGTCGGCGTGCGCTTCGGCCGGCCGGACCCGGGGCTGGACCTCCAGCCGCTGCGGCAGCTGCTGGACCCGGAGCCGCTGCTTGACGACGCCGCGCTGCGGTTCCTGTCGACGTTTGCCGAGCGTCGGCTGCTCCCGCTCGGGCAGCTGGTCTTCGCGTCCCTGCCGGCGGCGCTGCGCCAGCCGCGCCCGTTCCGGGCCGACCTCTCCTACCGGGTCGCGGAGCGCCCAAGCCTCGACATCCTGCAGCGCCCGGAGCGGAACGCGCTTGCCCGGTTCGGCCCGGACGGCTTCCTCGGGACGGAGGCGCTCTCCAGGCTTTCGGCGCGGATGCGGCAACGGCTCAAGGGCCTCGCGCAAAGGGGAATCCTGCGGGAGGAGATCGACCTCTCGGGGGCGTTCCCGGCCGGGTCGCGGGCCGGGCCGGCGCCCAGGCTGGCCAAGTGGGCGGCACGGATTGCCGAGCGGATCGCCAACGCCGCGGGCGGCGGCTTCGGCGCGCACCTGTGCTGCGTGCCGCCCGGGGAGGAGCGGACCGGGATCTGCCTGCGCCTGGTCGACCGGGCGCTGCGTCAGCGGGAGCAGGTCCTGGTGCTGGCCCCGGAGACGTCCCGCGCGGACGCGCTGGCGTCGGCCCTGGGCTCCCGCCCCGGCAGGCGGGTTGCCGTCTCGCACGCGGGGATTCCCGGGCACCGCCGCGCCATGGGCTGGCTCGGGGCCGCCCGCGGCGTCGCCGACGTCCTGGTGGGGACGCGCTCCGCGGCGCTGGCGCCGATGCCCCGGCTCGGCCTGGTGGTCGTTGACGACGCGCACGATCCGGGGCTTGCCCAAGACGAGGCGCCGCGCCACGGAGCCTGCGACCTTGCGCGGATCCGTTGCGAGCTGGCCGGCGCCCGGCTGGTGCTGTGCACGCCGACCCCGGCGCTTGAGGACTACCGGGAGTCGCGCGACGGCACGGGGCCGGTCACCCTGCACACCGCGCCGCGCGCCAAGGCCCGGGCGGGGCGCACCCGGGTCGTGATCGATGACGCGCGAGGCAAGCAGATGTTCCACGGGGTCAGCGCGCCGCTGGTCGCGCGACTGAAGCGCGAGGCGGGGAAGGGCGGCGCCGTGATGGTCCTGGTCGGCCGCCGGGGCTGGGCCCGCCGCGTGTTCTGCCCGCGGTGCGGGGACGTCCCCGCCTGCGAGGAGTGCGGGGTGGCGCTCTCGGCGCACCGGCGGGAGCGGGAGCTGCGCTGCCACCTGTGCGGGCATGCACGGCCGCTCCCGGACGGGTGCGGCCACTGCGGTGCCAAGACGGTGGCGCTCCTGGGGGAGGGCACCGAGCAGGTGGAGGAGGGGCTGCGCAAGGCGATCCCGGCCGCGTGCGTCGTGCGATGGGATTCTGACGCCGCGGCGGACGCCGGCCGGCCCCGGGAGGCCCGGGAGGCGGAGGAGGCGATCCGCCGAGGCGCGGCCGACATCGTGGTCGGCACCGGGCTCGCCGCACGGCTCAAGGACATGGACAACCTCCGGCGGATCGTCGTCACGGACGCCGACACCCTGCTGGCGAGCCCGGACTTCCGCTCGACCGAGCGGCTGCTTGCCCGGCTGGTCGGGATCTCCCACTGGCCGCGCGAATCGGAGTCGAGCCCGGTGCTGAACGTTCAGACGCGGTTCCCCGGGCACGACCTGCTCAAGGCCCTTGCCACCAACGACGTCCTCGGGCACATGGACCGCCTGCTTGATGAGCGACAGCGGGCGGGCCTGCCGCCCTACGGCGCGCTGGGCGTGGTGCGGGGATGGGGCAACAGCAAGGAGCGCGTGACCCGCGCGCTGTCCGTGGCGCGCGAGCGGCTGGCGGCGGTGCTGGCGGGCAAGGACGGGGTCCGGCTGCTCGGCGTGGTGCCGTCGCATCTGCGCCACCGCGCCGGGATCCACCGCCTGCACTTCG
>CAZZIL010000503.1:0-2788 GCA_964654265.1 uncultured Gammaproteobacteria bacterium
AGAAGACGATCGTCTTCCGGGAGCTGCTGCGCGAGCTGGAGTAGCCCGGCGGCGGCCCGCGGCGGGGACCGGGGCTGTCCCCCGGTGTGTTGCCCCGCGCAACGCCAGTCCCCGTGCGGCCGAGGTTTCCCGCAACCGCCCGGGAGACACGGGGTTGACAGCACCGGACGTGGGATAATGCGCACGGCATGGGGCGGGAGACACAGGAGCACAGGCGTTCGGTCGGGGCAGGGCGACGTCCGACACGGCGCCCGAAGGAGGGGCCGTGAGCGCGCTTCCCGAACCCAAGCGGCTCGACATCCCCCTCGCCGGGCCGCTGGGCGACGAGGACGCGAAGGCCATCACCCGGCTCAACGAGAGGTTCTCCCGGGAGGACATCCGCGTCGAGCCCAACGGGGGCTCGGTGTCGGTGTTTGTCAGGCAGGTCGACATCAAGGCGCTTGAGGAATCCGCGGCCGAGGCGGGACCGGCCGGGTCGACCGTCGTCGCGCAGGTGCTGGAGGCCGTGAAGGCGGTGAGAAGCTACGGGGTCCGCTCGGGGAAGAGATGCCTTGTCGGCTACGCGGACGAGAGGAAGGTCAAGGGGAGGGCCCAGAAGGAGAAACAGCGCGGCAAGCACTACTACGCGGCCGGCGACACCTTCACCCGGGAGCGCAACGACCTGCCCGAGGCGTTCGCGGACCGGATCGTCTGCGGCGACAGCGAGCAGGTGCTGAAGGGGCTCCCCGACAACTGCGTGGATCTGGTGTTCACCTCGCCGCCGTACAACTTCGGCCTGTCGTACGACGACTCCCCGGACGAGTCCCACTGGCCGGAGTACTTCGGGAAGCTGTTCCGGGTGTTCGACGAGTGCATCCGGGTGCTCCGCCACGGGGGGCGGATCGTCGTGAACATCCAGCCGCTGTACTCCGACTACATCCCGAGCCACCACGTCATCGGCAACTTCTTCATCGGGAGGAGGATGATCTGGAAGGGCGAGATCCTCTGGGAGAAGAACAACTACAACTGCAAGTACACGGCCTGGGGCAGCTGGAAGAGCCCAAGTAACCCGTACCTGAAGTACACGTGGGAGTTCATCGAGGTGTACTGCAAGGGGGACCTGAAAAAGGAGGGTGACAGCCGCGACGCCGACATCACCGCCGACGAGTTCAAGGGGTGGGTGTACGGGAAGTGGTCGATCGCCCCCGAGCGAAGGATGGGGGAGTTCGGCCATCCCGCGATGTTCCCGGAGGCCCTCGCGGACCGTGTGCTCAGGCTGTTCAGCTTCCGCGGGAACGTGGTACTGGACCCGTTCGCCGGGGCGGGGACGACCTGCGTGGCGGCCAAGCGGTCCTCCCGGCGCTACCTCGGCATCGACATCTCGGAGGAGTACTGCCGGGTCGCGCGCGACCGGCTTGGCGCGGAGCTGCTTTGACGGGTTTCCCGCGACGGCGGGCCGGGAGCCGCCCCGGGGTCACCCCCCGCGATGCTGCTCCGCGATGAACTTCCACAGGGACGGGATTCCGGGTTCCCAGACGCCCGGGGACGCCTCCCAGACCAGTCCCAGGGCTTCCAGTCCGTCCAAGGCACGGATCGCCGCGACAATGCCCCCAGGCTCCGCCGCGCCGAGGAGCTTCTCGATCTCTTTCCTTGGCAGCGCAGGTTCCGCGCGATCCGTCAGGGCCCTTGAGACGGTCAAGGCCTCCTCGCGTAGCCCCATGCCGGTGATCTCGCGCCATTGGTCGCCGTAGAGCTCCCTCCGGTGCAAGTCCGCGGTTCGCGCCCCCTCTTGCGCATCGGCCAGGCTGATGCGGTCGTGCCCCTGTTGGCGGGCGGCTTCCCACGACGCGTTGCCCAGCCGCTGGATGAAGGGTGGATACCTCTGGACCTCTGACACGAGCAGGTTCAGCGCATCGCCATCAAAGGGCAGCCCCGACTGATCCGCCGGGACCGACAGCGCCCTTCTGGTCTCGTCGTCGGACCCCAGCTGTCCGATCGTCAGTGTCGGGTGGTATGCCCAGAAGCCGGCTCCCGTCTTCATGAGGGCTTGGCGGATCCCGGGGGGTCCCGCCAGCACGGTCAGCAACGGGAGTCGTTGGCCAGCGCACACTTGGGCGGCGTTCAGGATCGCCGAGCCCACCTTGGGGGACAGGGTGTGGGCATCGTCAATGAGCAGGACGGTCGGTCGGGATTTGGCCAGGTCGATCAGCGCTGACGTGACTGAGCTGGGTCGTGCCTGCCTGACGGTGGCGCCATTCCCCGCTGTCCCGGTGTCCGTCGCCTGCGCGCTCGCGGTCACCTCGGAGCGTTTTTCCCCATCGTCGTGGATGGACTGCGCGACATCCTTGGGTTCCTCGGGGAACCGGTCGGCTGCCCGGAGGCGAACCTGGGCGTTTCCCTCCTTGGCCCAGGCCGCAAGCTCGAACAGCAACGCGGTCTTCCCGCTTCCTTGGGGGCCGTAGAGTAGCATGGTGTTTCCGCCCGCGCCGCCTAGGGTTTGGCGCAGTTCCTCTGCCAGCTCGCGGACCACACTCGTGTGCCCAACCCGGAGTGGGGGCGGACGTCCCGTGCCCGGTGTGAACGGGTTGATGCGTTGGTCATCCATGGGCGCAATGATACCCGTGGCACAGCGTAATCGCAACCACTCCCGTGGGACGGGAGAGGGAATGCGACCAAGGGTCCGGGGAGAACGGGCGGGCGCGGCCGCCCGGCCGCAGGGGACCGGGCGCGGCGGGCGGCTACTTCCCGAGCGCGGCCAGCGCCTGTGCGTGAAGGGTCGGGTTCGCGCTCGCGACGACCTGCTCCCCGC
>CAZZIL010000504.1:0-1570 GCA_964654265.1 uncultured Gammaproteobacteria bacterium
CCACGGTCTCCGGGCTGGCGCCGGTCGTGCTGTTCCTTCGGAAGTTTGTCCGGGAAGGCGACATCCTCGTCATCGAGGAACCCGAGTCCCACCTGCACCCGGCAATGCAGGCCCAGCTGGCCCCGCAACTGGCGAGGCTGGCCCGCCTGGGCGTCAGGGTGATCCTGACCACGCACAGCGAGTGGATCCTGGAGCAGCTGGGCAACCTGGTCGGGATGTCGACGCTGAGCGACAGGACCCGGGCCGAGTTCGAGTCCGACCATCCATACCTCACGGGCGCCTGCATCCCGGAGGAGCAAGTCGGGGTGTGGCTGTTCTCGCCCGGGGAGGCGTCGGGGTCCGTGGTGGAGGAGATCGGGCTCGACAAGGAGTCCGGCCTGTACCCCGCGCAGTTCGACGATGCCGGCGTGGATCTCTACAACCACTGGGCGGAAATCTACAGCAAGCTCACGGAGGCGATGGAAAATGACGACAGGTAGGTCGGCCCTTGGGATGCCGGGAGGCCGCCCGGCAAGGCCCTGCACGGCAGGTCGGTCGTGGTGTGAGGTTGGAGGGGTTGGCGCGAGGGACCAGTGCCGCGGGCAAACACTTGGCTACACCTCTCGTCTGCCGCCAGTGGCGCGGGTGACAAGCTCTTTGCTCAACGGGTCAAAATCCAGAAGCTCGAAGGCCTTGGCTTGCACCGCGTTGGGGACGGTGGTCGCGGGGATGAAGTGGTCTGTCTCTCGGGAAGGGTGGGCCTTCCCGACACAGACGTTCCCGAGGGAGTCGAGGAGTTCACGGAGGCTTCCTGCCTCGAGAGCTTCCTTGCGTCTCTGGGTGCCGACCTTGCGTTCGACGCTGGCGGAACGCCCTGCAGACTTGGCCGGACTGTCGCTTGCCATCGGTGTCTCATCCGTGGGTAGCAACAGTCCCAGTGTTTCGTGCAGGTGGTGCTCGATATGGTACGCCAGCATGCAGAGCAGGAGGTGTGCACGCACACGCTCCTCTGGCCGGCGACTCAAATGCCCCCCCGGGGTGTCCCTGATGTGGCGAAAGGCATGCTTGACACGTGCAAGGTTCCTGTGAGCACGCATGGCATCCTTGCTGACAGGGTCGTTCTCATCGACGGTGGTGCGGATGATGTGAAAGCCATCCAGCTTGCTCTCTTCTCGGATCCGCTCCTCGTTCCGGCTCCTGTGGAGTCTGCCGTTGTCGTCAAAACGGTAGTTGATGTACTTGATCATCTTCCAACGCCGGGTGGCGCGGATCTTTTTGTTGAGCTGTTTCCGAGTGATGGTACCAGTCTCGTATTGCTTGGCCATGTCGTCCAGCCGGGCCTCGGTGCGCCTCAGAAAGTCGTCGCGCTTGGCGGCGCACCAGTCGGCCTCCCACGGGTTGTGGCACACCTCCAAGCGCTCGCCCGGGAAGTCGGGCGAGGTCAGGTGCGCCAACCCACGCTCGGTGAACAGGTCGAGTTCCCGGGTGTCCTGCTCGATCACCTCGGTGATTGATGTCGAGCGCAACGCCGACACCCATTTCATCGCGGCCCGCAAGTGGCTCTCGACGCTGACATTGCACACCATTCCAC
>CAZZIL010000505.1:0-6068 GCA_964654265.1 uncultured Gammaproteobacteria bacterium
TCAAGTGTCGATGTTGGCCGCGTACAGCGCGTTCTCGACGATGAAGTCGCGCCGCGGCTCGACGCGGTCGCCCATCAGCTTCGAGAACACGTCCTCCGCCCGGTGGCGGTCCTCCAGCCGCACGCGCAACAGGCGCCGCGCGTCCGGGTCCATCGTCGTCTCCCACAGCTGGTCCGGGTTCATCTCCCCCAGGCCCTTGTAGCGCTGGATCTGCGCCTTCGAGCGCACCAGGTCCAGCAGCCAGTCGATCGCCGCGCCGAACGACTCGGCGCGGTGCGACGCGTCGCCGCGCGACACCGTGCCGGGGCCGGCCGTCACCTTCGCCGCCGCCAGCTGGTTCGCCGCCTCCAGAAGCGTCTCGTAGTCCTCGCTCTGGAAGAAGTGGTGCGTCACCCGGAACGGCCGCACGTTCCCGTGACGGGTGCGCTCGCCGCGGATGTGACGCACCCCGCTCTCCTCGTCCTGCCGCGCCTCCAGAGTCACCGACCCGTCCGGGAAATGTCTCCCCAGCCTCTCCAGGGCCTGCTCGACGTCGCGCTCGGTCTCGAGGTGGATGCTGTCGGTCTCGTGCAGGAGGGCCCAGAGGAACCCGGGGTCGATGTGGCGCGAGTGCTTCTCGATGACCTGGCCGCAGCGGCGGTGGAGCCGGAGCAGGCGGCCGAACTCGTCCTCGCCGAGGCGGGGGCCGTCATCGCCGTCGCCGACCTGGTAGGTCGCGCCCTTGAGCGCGTGCTCGACCAGGCACTCCTCGAGCTCGCGGTCGTCGAGCAGGTAGCGCTCGGAGCGGTCCAGCCGCAGCTTGTAGAGCGGCGGCTGCGCGAGGTAGATGTGGCCGTTCTCCATGAGCCGCTCCATCTGGGTGAAGAAGAACGTCAGCAGCAGGGTGCAGATGTGGGCGCCGTCGACGTCGGCGTCGGTCATGATGATGATGCGGTGGTAGCGCAGCTTGTCGAGGTCGAAGTCGGCCTTGCCGATCCCGGTTCCGAGGACGGTCACGAGCGAGATGATCTCCTGCGACGACAGCACCTTGTCGATGCGCGCCTTCTCGACGTTGAGGATCTTGCCGCGCAGCGGGAGGATCGCCTGGAAGCGCGGGTTGCGCCCCAGCTTGGCGGAGCCGCCGGCGGAGTCGCCCTCGACCAGGAACAGCTCGCTCTTGGCCGGGTCGCGCTCCTGGCAGTCGGTGAGCTTGCCGGGCAGGCCGACGTTCTCCAGCGCGTTCTTGCGCCGCGTCAGCTCGCGCGCCTTGCGCGCGGCCTCGCGGGCGCGCGCCGCGTCGACGATCTTCGAGCACACCGCGCGCGCCTCGTTGGGGTGCTCCAGCAGGAACGCCCGCAGCTGGTCCGACACCACGTCCTCGACGACCGGTCGCACCTCCGACGACACCAGCTTCTCCTTGGTCTGCGACGAGAACTTCGGGTCCGGCACCTTGGCCGAGAGCACGCACGTCAGGCCCTCGCGCATGTCGTCGCCGGTGACCTCGACCTTGGCGCGCTTGCTGATCTCCGCGCCGTCGATGTACGCCTTGAGCGTGCGCGTCATCGACGAGCGCAGCCCGGTGAGGTGGCTGCCGCCGTCCGCCTGCGGGATGTTGTTGGTGTAGCACAGGACGTTCTCCTGGTAGCTGTCGTTCCACTGCATCGCCAGCTCGACCTGGATGCCGTCGCGGCCGCCGCGGCAGTGGAACACCCGGTGGTTCAGCGGCCGCTTGTTCTCGTTGAGGAACGCGACGTAGGCGTGGATCCCCCCGTCGTACTGGAAGACGTCCTTGGTCTCGCTGCGCTCGTCCTCGAACTCGATGCGCAGCCCGGAGTTGAGGAACGCCAGCTCGCGCAGCCGGCTCTTCAGCGTCGAGGCGTTGAACCCGATGTCGCCGAACACCTCGCGGTCGGGGTGGAACGTCACCTCGGTGCCGCGCCGGTCGGTGTCCTCGACCCGTGTCAGCGGCGTGTGCGGCAGTCCGCGGCGGTACTCCTGCTGGTAGCGCCCGCCGTCGCGCCAGATCTCCAGCGCCAGCCGGTCCGACAGCGCGTTGACGACCGAGACGCCGACGCCGTGGAGCCCGCCCGCCACCTTGTAGGCGTTGTTGTCGAACTTCCCGCCGGCGTGCAGCTCGGTCATCACCACCTCGGCCGACGGCCGGTTCTCCGTCGGGTGCATCTCGGTCGGGATCCCCCGCCCGTTGTCGAGCACCGACACCGAGTTGTCGGCGTGCACCGTCACGCGGATGCGCGTGCACTCGCCGGCGAGCGCCTCGTCGACGGCGTTGTCGACGACCTCGAACACCATGTGGTGCAGGCCCGACCCGTCGCTGGTGTCGCCGATGTACATGCCGGGCCGCTTGCGCACGGCCTCCAGCCCCTTGAGCACCCGGATCTGGTCGGCCCCGTAGGCGGCGCCCGCCTGGCCCGCCACCGCCGTCTTCTGGCCGGCCATCAGCTGCGGACCGGCATCAAGATGTACTTGAAGCTTGGCTCCTCCGCGTCCGGCGAGTCCGGCGCATCCGGTGTGTCCGGCGTGATCAGGACACTGCTCTGCGCGTCCTTGAGCGCCATCCGGACGTTCGACTCCTCCAGGTGGTCGAGGACCTCCTCCAGGTAGACCCCGCTGAAGGTGATCTCCAGCGCGCCGCCGTCGTGCCTGACCAGGCTGACCTCGTCGGTCCCCTCCTCGCCGGAGTTCGTCTTGCACTGCACCGTCAGCGCGCTACTGTCGAACTTGGCGTTCACCGCGTACTCGCGCTCGTCGTTGACGATCGCCACCCGCCGCAACGACCTGCGCAGCGACTGCCGGTCCACGACGACCCGGTTGTCGTTCGACTTCGGCACCACCCGCACGTGGTCCGGGTATTTCGCCTGGATCACCTGGCTCAGCATGACCGTCGACCCGAAGGAGACACGCACCCGCGCGGCGTCCTGGCCCTGCCCGGCGCCGCGCTCCCCCTCGACTTGGCCGAACACCTCGATCCTCACCGGGTCCTCGGAGTCGTCCAGCAACCGGTGCAGCTCAAGCACCGTCTGCCGCGGGATGATCGCGTCGTTGGACTTCCCGGGCTCCAGGCCCTTGGCCTCGTCGATCGCCATCCGGTGGCCGTTGGTCGCGACCGCGAGGATCTTGCCGTCCTTGATCGACCAGAACATCCCGTTCAGGTAGTAGCGGTGGTTCCCCACCGCCATCGAGAAGTGCACGTGGTTGAGCAACGTCCTCAGGCTCTTCTGCGTGATCGTCAGCGAGGCGATGTCCTCCTCGGGCCCCTCCTCGTGCACCGGGTACTCGTCCGCCGGCATCGTCTGCAGGATGTACACCGAGTTCCCGATGCTCAACCGCGCGTTCGACCCGTCGACCTTCAGGGTCGCGTCCTCCATCGGGTCCGCCGCCGCCAGCGCCTGCTGCAGCTTGTTCGCGTTCACGGTGACCCGCCCGTCGGCGGGCGCGTCCCCGGCAGGCCCGACCTCGCACGTCTCGACAACCTGCAGGTCGTTGTTCGAGGCGATCACCCTCAGGGCGTTCCCCTCGAGGTCCAGGAGGAAGTTCGCGAGGATGGGCCTGACGTTCGCCTTCTCTATCGCCCCCTGGGCCCGCCGCACGTGACCTCGGAGCGTCTCAACCTTCGCCGTGAACATCCTTCCCCTCTGACTCAGCTCGCAATTATACCCAATAAGGGTGACTAGGTCCTGTCGGAAGTGTGGACCGGGGAAGAAAGCCCATTCCGGGCAGGGGGTTGCGCGCGCCGGGCCTGTCGGTCCGGTCTGGGCGGCCCGGCGGGCCGGTGTCGACAGGCCCCGGCCGGGCCGCGGGTTGTGCACACCCGCCGGGGGGTTGTCGACAGGGTGTCAACTGGAGATGAGGTGCTTGAGCACCTTCAGGTCGTGCGAGACCTCCGGGTCCTGTGCGGCGAGCCGCTCGACGCGCCGGCACGAGTGGATCACGGTCGTGTGGTTGCGCCCGCCGAAGGCCTGCCCGATCTCCGGGAGGCTCAGCTCGGTGAGCTCGCGGGTGAGGTGGATCGCGACGTGGCGCGGGCGCGTGATCGCACGCGTGCGCTTGGCGGACTTGAGGTCGCCCAGCCGGATCTTGTAGTAGTCGGCGACCTTCTCCTGGACGGTGGCGACGGTGATCGCCTTCGAGCGCGGCCCCAGGATGTCGGTGAGCGCGGTGCGGCACAGCTCCAGCGTGATCGGCGCGCGGCTGAACTCGGCGTAGGCGATCACGCGGCGCAGCGCGCCCTCGAGCTCGCGGACGTTCGCCTTGAGCCGGTCGGCGATGTAGCGGGCCACGTGGGTGTCGAGGTCGATCCCGGACTCCTCGGCCTTGCGCTGCAGGATGCCGATGCGCAGCTCGAGCTCCGGCGGCTCGATCGACACCATCAGCCCCCACTGGAACCGGGTGACCAGCCGGCGGTGCATGTCCTTGATCTGCGTCGGCAGCCGGTCGCACGTGATCACCAGCGGCTTGCGGTGGTCGACGAGCGAGTTGAACAGGCAGAAGAACTCCTCCTGGGAGCGCGCCTTGTCGCCGCCGATGAACTGGATGTCGTCCAGGATGAGCATGTCGAGCGAGTTGAACTGCCGCTTGAAGTCGTCCGCCTGGTTGTTGCGGAAGGCGCGCACCACCTCGCTGACGAAGTCGTTGGCGGTGATGTAGCGCACGTGATGCCCGGGGTGCGTCTCCCGGTGGCGGTTGCCGATCGCGTGCGCGAGGTGGGTCTTCCCCAGGCCGACGCTGCCCCAGATGAACAGGGGGTTGTGGTTGTGGATGTCGGTCCCCTCGGCCATCTTGGCCCCGGCGACGAACGCCAGCTGGTTCGCCTTGCCCTCGACGAAGCTGTCGAACGTGTAGCGCGGGTTGAGTTCGGGGAGGCCCACCGGCGGCGGGCGGCGGGCCGCGACCATCGTCGGCGCGTGCTGCGCCGCCGGTCGGGGACCGTTCGCTGCCTTGGCCTTCGGCACCGGGGACGCCACCGATGCGGGGCCGGCCTTGGCGGCCGGCTTGCGCCCGGCGGGCTTCGGGGAAGCGTCGGCCGCGGGTGTCGCCTCCGCCTCCGGGTCCGGTCCCGCCTGCCCGTCCGCCGGGACCACCCGCACCGTCGGGTTTGACAGCGAGAGCCGCTCGCGCGCGTGGCTCACCAGGGTGTCCTGCAGCACCGGGTTCTTGCGCGCCCAGTTCGCCGCGCTCCGGCACGGCACCCGCAACGTCAGGGTGTCGCCCTTCCGGGAGAACTCGATCTTGCTGACGAAGATCCTGTACTGCTGGTCCGAGAACTCTTCCCGGACGGTGTCGAGGAAATTTTCCCAGAAGCTCACGTCGGTCGGCGGTAGTCGCCCGCCTCGGTCAGGCACCGGTCGACGGGGACGTCGTGCGTCCCGGTGGGGACCCGGCGTTCCCGCTGGGTCTCGAACACAATCCCGACCTTGAGCGCCTGGGGGGCGGAGCCGAGGAATCTATCATAGAACCCCCCGCCGTAGCCGAGGCGGTTGAGGTCCTCGTCGACGGCGACCGCCGGCACGGCGACCAGGCCGATCTCCGCCGGGTCCGCGGCCGGGCACCCCGCCTTCGGCTCGCGGATCCCGCGGTGGCCCGGCGCGCAGTCGCGCCCCAGGTCGGCGACCAAGCGCGGGGCGATCTCCTGTCGTTGCGGGTCGACCAGCGGGAGCGCCAGCCGCCTGCCGTCGGCGAGGATCGCGCGCAGCGCCGGCGCCAGGTCGACCTCGTCGCCGAACGGATAAAACGCCATCACCGTGCGCGCGGCCCGCAGCTCAGGCAACGCCAGCAACCGCGCGCAGATCGCCTCCGAGGCCTTGGCGCGCGCGTCGGCGCCCATCGCGGCGCGGCGCCGCAGCGCGCCGGCGCGCACGGAGCGCTTGGCCGCGCCCAGGTCGGGGACCGGCTCAGAACAGCCCATCGATCACGCCGTCCGCCGAGACGTTGATGCGGTTGGCCGCCGGCTCCGCCGGCAGGCCCGGCATCACCATCATGTTGCCGCACACCGCCGTCACAAACTCCGCCCCCGACATGAGCCGCACGTCGGACACCTCGAGGTCCTCGTCCGCCTTGGGCAGGCCGCGGTT
>CAZZIL010000506.1:0-13370 GCA_964654265.1 uncultured Gammaproteobacteria bacterium
CAACCGCTTGCGCCACGACGGGCGCACAGTCTTCGAGCGCGTCGGGTTCACGCAGGGGGCCGGGGAGTTCCACCTCAGCGACGGGGTCTACAAGGACCTGCGCCAGCTCGCGGCCGACCGGTGCGAGGCCACGGCAAAGCATTCTGCCTGGGGCGTGGGGTTCCGCAACCGGCGAGAGATCGTGCGCAAGTCCCTGGCGTTGCTTGGGCTTCCGTCGGGGTTCTCGTACCACGGCGTGCAGCGCGAGGTCTTCCTGGTCCCGCTGGCCGGGAACACGAGGAAGTTCCTGCGGGGCGAGGCCTCGCGGCTGGGCGACTGCCATCGCCCGTCGGTGGGCGAGCTGTTCGGCGAGTTCCGCGGGCGCTGGCTTCTCCCCCGGGCGGCCCGGGAGACCGGGCACCGGGACTTCGACCCGGAGGAGCACTACCGGCTGTGGGAGCCGGAGTGATGGACGGCCGTCCGACATCGGAACACGCGCCGTTCACGGACCTGCCGGCGGCGCTGGTCGAGGATCTGCTCGGGAAGACGGGCGAGGTGGCGGACAAGCTGCTTGAGCCCATCCGGAGGATTTCGGGCTCGCGGGAGGACTTGCGTCAACGGCTGGTCTCGGATGGGTTGCTGGTCGGCATGTCCGACCTGATGTCGGGGGAGGTGCCGACCACGTGCGCGGCGGATGGCGCTTATGCGGTCGAGCGACTCATGGCCACCGACCTGGTCTGTGCGGCCGCGGTCGCGGTCGAGGGGCTGTCGCCGCCGTCGGAGGAGCGCCACTGGGACCGGCCGTGCCATGAGGGCTTCGTCGCGGCGGAACCGCACGTTGCGAACACGGACACCGTGTTGCGGGCGATCATGCTCGGGGAGGAGCTTCGCCTACTCGAGGAGGCGGAGCACAAGCTCGCGATGTTCGACGGATCGCTGTCGACGCCGCTGGCCGAGTTCAACCTTGCGTTCGTCCGGGCCACCGAGACGCAGGAACTCGAGTGCTCAAGAAGGTTCCTTGAGCGTTGCCCCGACTACCTTCGGGCCTATCGTGCCGTGCTTCGGCCCACGCAGTCGGACCGGCAGTGCATCGGTGTCCCGAAGCAGTCGACACGCAGGGAGCTCGGCGAGAAACAGGAGGGATGGCCGGACGGCATCAGCGACCGGATGATGCTTTCCTTTCTTCTTGACGAGGGCGAGATGACTGCTCCCCGGGTCATGAAGACTCCCGGGCGCCTGAGAATCGATGCTTTGCCGGAACACATTCGGGAGCAGGCCGAGGGCGTGGCGAAGGAGATCCCGGGCATCCTGGAAAACTGCAGGGTCTTCTATCTCAAGCCTGAGAGGTGGATGCCGGCGGTGCGGGTGGAGATCTCTCACGTCGTCGCGCTCGACGCCGGCCGCCTTGGGCGCGTGGTCCGCGGGGTCGCCCACCAGATGGCGGCGCCCGCGATGCTTGAGCCGTACCCGCTCTACCTTGCCGACCGCACCGTGAAGGCGCTCTCGAGGGCGCTCCCGGCGGTGCGGCAGGTGGTCACCCAGAAAGTCTCCGAGCGTTACGAGCACGACATCGGGGACGTGCTGCAGGCGTTGCACTCCTACCGGACCGAGGGGGGACGGTGACGGAGGAGGCGCGTCGGCCGCCGTTGGAGAAACTGCTGCAGGGTGCGGAGACCCTCGGCGTGATCGGCTCGCCCTCGTCGACCAGCGAGCTGGCGATGGACATCATGGGGACGGCCGTGCACCGCAAGCTCGTGGGCGAGCTCGCCCTGTTCCCGTTCAGGCAGGACGAGCGCGAGCACTACGCGCTTGGCCAGATCACGGAGGTGCGGCTGCGCAACGTCTGGCACGAGGACCCGACGGTGCGCAGCCTGGTCCGACAGCGGGGCGCGGTGGACGCCGTAAGCAAGCGTCAGGACACCCACCTTGGGAAGATGATGCCGAGCGCGGTCTTCTGCCGGGGGGACGACGTCCCCTACAAGCCGAGCACACTCGGGACGGTCCCCGCCACCGGGACGAGGATCCGCCTTGTGTCTGACAAGGTGCTGGAGGAGCTGTTGCGCCCGTACCAGGAGCAGGTGTTCTACTTGGGGAACGTGTACGGATCGGAGCCCAGGCTCCCGATGTGGTTCAAGCACTTCGGCCGCGGACCCGACGGGGCGGGCGAGGCGTACCACCTGGGCATCTTCGGCCGCACCGGGTCGGGCAAGTCGGTGCTCGCGAAGATGATCCTTCTCGCCTATGCGCGCTATCCCCAGATGGCGCTGCTGGTGATCGACCCGCAGGGGGAGTTCGCGAAGGACGCCGAGGGCGCCGCGTCGGACGAGGGGTTCGCCATCCCGGTCGGGGGCATCGCCCGCCAGTTCGGCAAGCAGACCGAGGTGCTCTCCGTGCGCAACCTGGTGCTGGACCGATGGGAGCTGTTCGAGGAGATCCTCCACGAGTCACGGTTCTTCGAGGAGCTGACGATACCCAAGGGCGACAACCGGCGGATCGCCTGCAGGATTCTCATCGACCGCCTGAAGAAGAGGGACGTGAAGCTCGCGGAACTGCACCGCAACGACTCCTTCAAGGTGGCGTGGGAACTGCTCGGGGACCCCAAGGTGCAGACCAGGTTCTACAGGTCCGCGGAGGCGCGGGAGCGGTTCGATGAGGCGCGGGCGGATGCCGACCCGGAGAGCCTCTACCAGAACCACTGGGCGCCGGCGGCGAGGCTCTTCCACAAGGGACGGACGGGGGCGAGGAGTGTCGACAGCGCGCTGCGCTCCTTCCTGGCCAAGGGGCGCGGGGGGTCCGGCTCCCGCGGGATCCTGGTGATCGACCTGTCGGGCGAGGCGTCGGGCGACTTTCTCTGGGGCGACAGGATCCAAGAGCTGGTGATCCGGCGGCTTCTGGAGGGGATCTCCCTCGCGGCGGAAAGGTCCTACGCCGAGGGGGAGAGCCTGAACGCGCTGGTGGCGATCGACGAGGCGCACCGGTTCGCCCCGCGGAACCTGCCGGACGACAAGGACGTCGCGCGCGACGTGCGCGGCATCTTGGTCGACGCCGCACGCACGACCCGCAAGTACGGACTGGGCTGGCTGTTCATCAGCCAGACGCTGTCGAGCCTGCACGCCGACATCCTCCACCAGCTCCGCATCTCGTTCTTCGGGTTCGGCCTGGGCCTCGGACAGGAGTTCCAATCGCTCCGGGAACTGGCGGGGTCCTCCGGCACCGCGCTGAAGCTCTACCAGAGCTTCCTCGACCCGCACTCGGCGTTCGACATCGAGAGCCGGCAGTACTCGTTCATGACCATCGGCCCGGTGAGCCCGCTGTCGTTCGCCGGGACGCCGCTGTTCCTCAGCGTGTTCAACCGGGCCGAGACGTTCCTGAAGGCCAACGGACTCAAAAAACCGGGATACAATCGGACTGCCCGCCTGATCTGACGGGGCGGTGAGGCCGCGTCGCGCGGCACGGAGGAGTGATGCTTGAGAAGAGAGAGTTCTACATCGGGGGCAGGTGGGCGGCCCCGGCCGCCCCCAACGACTTCGAGGTGGTCGACCCGTCGAACGAGGAGCCGTGCGCGGTGATCTCGCTGGGCGGCCAGGCCGACACCGACGCCGCGGTCGCGGCGGCGCGCTCCGCGTTCGCGGGCTGGTCGGCGGCCCCGAAGGGGGAGCGCCTCGACGCCGCCCGCCGGCTGCTGGAGGCCTACAAGGCCCGGGAGGGCGAGATGGCCGAGATGATCAGCCTGGAGATGGGCGCGCCGATCGACATGGCGCACGAGCAGCAGGCGGCGGCCGGGTCGGAGCACATCGAGAACTTCATCCGCGCCTGCGAGGGGTTCGAGTTCGAGCGCCCGCTGGGCGAGCACGCCCCCGACAACCGCATCATCTACGAGGCGGTTGGGGTGTGCGGGCTCATCACCCCGTGGAACTGGCCAATGAACCAGGTGACGCTGAAGGTGCTCCCGGCGATGCTCGCGGGTTGCACGATGGTGCTGAAGCCGTCGGAGGTCGCGCCGCTGTCGTCGCTGCTGTTCGCGGAGTTTGTCGACGGGATCGGCCTTCCGGCCGGGGTGTTCAACCTGGTGAACGGCGACGGCGCCGGGGTCGGGACGCAGCTGGCGAGGCACCCGGACATCGACATGATCTCGTTCACCGGGTCGACGCGCGCGGGCAAGGCGATCACGAAGAACGCGGCGGACACGCTGAAGCGCGTGCACCTGGAGCTCGGCGGTAAGGGCGCGAACATCGTGTTCGCCGACGCGGACGAGAAGGCGGTGAAGCGCGGCGTGCTCCACTGCTTCAACAACACGGGGCAGTCGTGCAACGCGCCCACCCGGATGCTGGTGCAGCGCGAGCGCTACGACCAGGCGGTCAAGACGGCGGCCGAGGTCGCCGAGGCGACGGCGGTGCGGGAGGCGAGCGAGCCCGGCAAGCACATCGGCCCGCTGGTGAGCAAGGTCCAGTTCGACAAGGTGCAGTCGCTGATCCAGAAGGGGATCGACGAGGGCGCGCGGCTCGTCGCCGGCGGGACGGGCCTGCCCGCCGGGATGGAGCGCGGGTACTACGTCCGGCCCACGGTGTTCGCCGACGTGTCGAACGACATGACCATCGCGCGCGAGGAGATCTTCGGGCCGGTGCTCTCGATCATCCCGTTCGACACGGAGGAGGAGGCGATCCGCATCGCGAACGACACGCCGTACGGCCTCACCAACTACGTGCAGAGCGAGGACGGCGCGCGCCGCGACCGGGTGAGCCGCCGCCTGCGCTCCGGCATGGTCGAGATGAACGGCCAGCCGCGCGGCGCGGGCAGCCCGTTCGGCGGGATGAAGGCCTCCGGCAACGGCCGCGAGGGCGGCGTGTGGGGCCTTGAGGACTTCCTTGAGGTCAAGGCGGTCACCGGCTGGCCCGGCGAGAAGGTTGCGTAGGGGACAGGGGACCGGCTTGGCGCAAGCGGACGGAACGCCAATGGCGGCACAGGGCGGCCCTGCCCGGCCCGCGTGACCGTGGCGGGCGAGAAGACGCCGGGTTCGGCCAAGAGGACGGGATGGCGCCGGCTGCTGGCGCGGCCTGATCCGGGAAGACCGCCCCCGCGCCCGCCCCGCTCGCGTTTGGCGCGGGGCGTCGTCGCAGTGTTTGCGCACCGGTGGCGGAGCTTCCGCCAGGCGCACGCGGCCGGCACAATGATCGTCTACCGGCCGAGCGAGCGGTCGATCATCACCCTGCGGCAGGGACTGGCGGCCGCCGTGTCCGCGTGCTGGCCGGAGCCGTCGCCCTCGAAGGATCCGCGAGAGGTCGCCGCGAAGCGGGCAGCCTGGGTCTGGGCGGCGGTGGCCATCGGGGTTTTTCTTTCCGTCTACCTCTCGCTGTGGCCGCGCACGACGCGGTTGTTTCGGCGGATGTGTTCCGACCCGTGACTGCGGGGTTGGGTTGGGCGGTCATCGCCGGATGGCCGATGCCGGTCAATGCGCACGGGTGGCGACGTGGCAAGGGGGCAAGAAGCCGGGGCGTGAGGGTCTCTGTGCCACCCAAGGCGCGCCGGAACCACCGGCAGGCCGGCATCAGCCCGGCCCTGCGGATACTCGCTGGCCGGGCATGGCCGCGGTGCGCGACGGGCTTGCGTCCCCAAGTGCGAGAGGCGGACCGCCCCGCCCGATGACAAGGAGACCCTGATGGGACAGCAGGACCTGAAAATCCACGAGCTCGTCTCCAAGATCGAGCGCGGGGAGATCCGGATCCCGGAGATGCAGCGCGAGTACGTCTGGCGGAAGACCCGGGTGCGCGACCTGCTTGACTCGCTGTACCGGGGCTACCCGTCGGGGACGATACTGACGTGGGAGACGGACGAACCGGTCGAGACCCGGGACACGCCGATCGACCAGAGCCAGGGGACGGAGCGGTTCCAGCTGTTGCTGGACGGCCAGCAACGGCTGGTGTCGATGTCCGCGGTCCTGCGAGGGGAACCGGTCGTGGTCAAGGACGTGCCGCGCCCGATCGACATCCTGTTCAACCTGGAGCATCCCGACGACCTGGACGTTGTCACGGAGGTCCACGAGCAGGGCGGGGTTGACGACGCGGACGAGGCGGAGATGTCCGACGCGACCGACGACGAGAAGGAGCGGCTGTTCGACCGCATGGCGTTCATGGTGGACAACAAGATCATCAGCAGGATGCCCCACTGGGTGTCGGTCACCGAGGTCTTCAAGGACTCAAGCGACGGCAAGTTCCTGGAGAAGGCCGGGGTCACGTCCCTGTCGGACCCGAGGTACGAGAGGTACTCGCAGCGCATCAAGCGACTTCGGGACATCAAGAACTACGAGTACCGCGTCCACGTGCTTGACGGCACGAAGACCTACGAGGAGGTCACGGAGATATTCGTCCGGGTGAACTCGCTGGGCGCGAAGCTGCGGAGTTCGGACCTGGCCCTTGCGCAGATCACCGCGAAGTGGCGGAAATCCCTCAGCGTCTTCCAGGAGTACGAGCAGAGGTGCAAGGACTTGGGGTTCGACTTCGACGTGGGCATTCTCATCCGCAACATGGTGGCGTTCGTGTCAGGGCAGTCCGGCTTCAAGGTTGTCGGGGGCCTGTCCCGAGAAAAGCTGGAGGACGGATGGGAGAAGGCGCGGACCGGGATGGACTTCGCGCTCGACTTCCTGCGCGGGAACCTGAAGATCGGGAACAGCGCCCTGCTGACGTCCCCGTTCCTTGCGATCTCGATCGGATGCTACGCGCATGGGAAGGACTACCGACTGTCCGCGGCCGAGACCGAAAGATTGCGCCACTGGGCGTTGCTCGCGAACGCCAAGGGCCGGTACACCCGCGGCTCGGCGGAGACGGTGCTGGACCAAGAGCTGAGCGCGATCAAACGCGGGCAAGACATCGACCGCCTGTTGCAGCTGCTGGAATCCCAGACCGGAAGGCTCGTCGTGGATCCGGGCGACTTGGAGAACAAGAACGTCCGGAGCGCCTACTTCAAGACGATGTTCCTGGCGTTCCGCGAGGACAACGCACGCGACTGGCGCAACGGCCTGGAGATTTCAACGCGGCGATCCGACACCCGCCACTCGTTGCAGACCCATCACATATTCCCGAAGAAGCTGATGAAGGGCAGGGTTCCCCCGATGAAAGTCAACGACATCTCCAACCTGGCGTTCATCAGCGGGCCGACCAACCGGAGAATCGGGAGCAAGCCGCCGTCCGACTACTTCCCGGAGGTGGTCAGGGAACAGGGCGAGGGGGTGCTGGAGGCCCAAGCGATCCCGACGGACCCGGGGCTTTGGAGGGTGGAGGCGTACGATGAGTTCCTTCGGGAACGGAGGAGACTGGTGGCAGAGAGGCTGAACCGGTTCCTGAGGGATCCGGGCGGGTGACGGGCCACCAGGGTGGTCGGCGATCCCGAAGGAAGGGCGCCCGGATGCCGCCCGCCAACCCTTGGAGACCCACAGGACCCGGAAGGGCGAGATGACCGGGATGACCTGCCCGGAGGCGGGGCCGGGATTTTCCGACCAGTGACAAACGCCAAGAGGTTGGGGGGAATCGCCGTCGGCGATTGACAAAGCCCGCGCCCGCCCGCTAGAATAGCCGCTTGGGAGCATTGTGATGACTGTGCGGCAAGCCAATGTGCTGATGGCCCCGTGCCCCGCGGAACTCGGGTTGGTCGCGCGCCGCGGCGGGTCTGTCGTGTGCCCGGAGGGGGGCACCGTTCGCCTCTCCGGCGCGCTTCCCGTAGGGGGCGCGCCTTGGCCGGGCATGGGGCAGGCGCCCACAAGCCCCCAACAGGCAACGCAGAACAGGGCACGTGTGCCCTTGGCGTTGCCCCCAAACGACAGGAGACTGGGGCAATGAGCGACGTGGTCGACATCCTCCGCATCCCGGACGAGGTCGCCCATGGCGAGACGGCGGAGGAAGGGACGTGCGTCCCCCGCAAGCTGCGGGTCCCCGTCGAGGGCGGGAGGCACGATGACTGCCCGGAGGACGAGTTCTTTGCCGAGGCGGGCCCCTTGGTGGTCCTCGGCGACCCGGGCATCGGGAAGACCGCGCTGGCAAGACGCTTTGCCGAGCGCACCGGGTCCGTTGTCATCGATGCGACCGCCCTCAAACTGCACGAGGAGCGCCTAGAGGCATCGCCACCCCGGAAAACCGTCGTGGACGGGGTTGACGAGGTCCTGACAAGCGACCCCGGGGGACATCTGGCCGAGGTGCTCTCGCGCTTTTCGCACGACGGGGACGGGAACTTTGTGCTGGTCTTCCGGGCTTCGGCTTGGCGAGCGGTGAACTCCCGGCTGTTCACGCGCAAGTGGGGTTCTCCACCCTGGGTGGGGAGACTGCTCCCGCTTGACGACGATGGGATCAGGCAGGTTGTCGGCAACCACTTCCGCGTGTCCCCGAGCGCCCCCGTGGTGAGCGATTTCCTCGAGGAGGCGGCTCGGCGAGGAATTGCCGGGTTGTTGGGCAACCCCCAATATCTCAAGATGCTGCTGACGGCCCACGGCAAGTGGCCGAAGACCAAGCGGGAGCTGTATCGCACGGTGTGCGAGACGCTGGCCAAGGAGCACAGCACGTGGCTGTCGGCGTACCCACCACCCGGCATCCCCCCTTCAGACAGGCTTGTCGAGGGCGCGGGGTTCGTCTGCGCGCAGCTCCTGCTGTCGGGAGCAAGCGCGGCGAGGATTCATGACGGCCCAGATGGACTCCCCACCGTGAACGAGCTGTCCGGCATGGGGTTCTCCACGGAAGACCTTGAGCACGCGATATCGACCAGGCTGTTTTCCCAGAGGGCGGCGGGCGCGTTCGAGCCCTGCCACAGGACCGTCGCGGAGTACTTGGCGGCAAAGTGGGTCGGGGAAGGGCTGGACAAGGGGGAAGTCACCGTGACTGATATCGAGGCCGCCCTGCGTGCCAGCGACAGCTTCGTTCCGTCCTCGCTGCGCGGACTCCATGCGTGGATTGGTGTTCTGTGTTCGCGGGTCACCGACAGGTTTGCCGCGAGGGACCCCTACGGTTTCTGGTGCCACGGGGACAAAAGCGAACTGGGTGCGCGGCAAGCGGCCATGTTGCTGGACCGCATGGAGGCCACGGATATCGATCCGGACTATGCCTCGCTTGGCGAGGCAGGGTTCGAAGAATGGCGTCACGACTCGGCTGTGCTGGATCGCGTGACCGACATCATCCTCGACCCGGAAACCGACGACCGACTGGTGCGGTTGGTCGCCACTTCGGTGGGGGGAGAGGAGGCGGGCGAAAGACTGGCCGGAGTCTTGGAAACTGCTGTCTTTGAGCAGAAGCTCCCGACGATGAACCGACGGGTGTGCCTTGAGTGTCTGCTGAAAAGCAGGGGAGGGCACGACTTGGGCTTGACACTCAGGGGGTTGCTGGCCTTAGGAGACCGGGAATCCCTCGATGTGGCTGTGGATGCCATCCGTCGGCACCCCGCGGGAGCTGACGGCGCGACTGTCGCGAAAGTGCTCATTCAGGCAGGACCCCACGGTCTCTTTTGGGGCATGGGACACTACCAAGTCCTGGATCGGCTGAGTTCTGATCAGGTGTCCGGGGGACTGGAGGAGCTTCGGGGGGTCTTGTCGAACCCGGGGGACAACCATGCCCGTCGGGGGGCACAGCACTGGGTCACTCCTTTCCTGGAAAAGACACTTGCCTTCGGCTTGCCCCTGGACGAGGGCGAGTGGTGGCCCCTGTTGCGCCTTGCCAAGCGTGTGTCGCATTACGAAACCGACTGGGAAGAAAGATCGACCCGGCACTTTTCCGCGCACACGGGCGCCCGCAGGCGAGTCCAGGCCGATGCCATCAGCGAGACGGCAGTGTGGGACTTCCGTAGCCTTCCCGGAAGACTGACCTCGCTTTCCCCCGGTCTCGCAATCGGCGAGGATGACCTGGTCTTCCACATGGACTCGCTACTCGCAAAACGCCCCCCGGACTATGTCTCGCGGTGGGAGCGGCTAGTGCTGTTCGGGGAGGTGGAGCAACATGGCAAGGGCTTTCGGGATTGTGTGGACGCACACGTCAGGCAAAATCTCGAGCTGCGAGACAGCCTCGCGGACGCCAAGAGACATGCCGCCCCCGCCGAGGAGAGGCGAGAGCAGGCCCGCGCATTCGTGCAGAAGCGGGAGGATGAGTTGCGCAAGTGGCACGAGACCTACCGGGAAGCCAAGGCCGAGATCGTCAGCGGCAACCGCACGGACTTGTTGCTGTCGGCCGCAAAGGTGTACATCGGATACGGGCATGCGGACCGAACTTGGCCGCGGAGCCCACACGAAAGACTGGAGCGGTTTGTGGGCAAGGACATGGTCCAACACGTCTTTGCCGGACTGCGTCAGGCTGTGACAGACAGTCGGAACTTCGTCCCTAGGCGCGAAATCGCGACGGCCGGCGCAAAAAACGCGTCCTGTGGGCACAGGTGGATGCTCGCGGCGTTCTTTCGCATGACAAAGGGCGAAGGGTGGTTCTTTGACAACCTGCCTCTGGAGATCGCACAGTCGGCGCTGGCGGTGTTCCACTCGCTGTACTGGCCAGATCGCACGGAGACTGACGGGCGTGTGACCGAAAGACTCGAAGAGATCGTGCTGACTTCCTCACGGGAGAAAGAAAGGCATGTCCGTGACATGGCGGAGCCGTATATGGGGAGTGACACGCGGGATATCCCGGGTGTGGTCCTGCTGACAACAAACCCCCGGCTATCGGGTATCGGGGGAGAAATGGCAAAAGAGTGGTTGGTCCGCTATCCCGACATGCCCGACAGATCCTTCTTGGCCTTGCTCAAGGTGCTTCACAAGACCTGTGACAAGCCGGATGTGCGGGCATTCCTGCGGGAACGTGTCGAACCGGGCGACTGGCACAGTGACACGGAGCGCGGGCGGTTCATGCGCGCCGTCTTCGAGCTGGATTTCGAGGCCCAACGCGACCGGCTCGCGGAATTCATGCGCGAGGGCAAGGAACGACTGCGGATTTTCTTCCAAGAGTCGCCCGATCTCGGCGACCACGAGTTCACCGTCAAGCTGAACCCAAGCCAAAACCTTTTCCTGATAGAGGAGTTTGCGCCAGTGTGGCCATACATGGAAGACCCGCACAGCACGCCGGAGGGAACCGGAGTGGAAGGCCCATACCATTCCTGGGAGGCATCTCTCTTCTTGGCGAGGCGCATTGACGCCCTCAAGGACGATCTGTCGGAAGAGGCCACGGATGCGTTGCACAGGCTTGCAAGGTCGGACAAGATGAACGGGTACCACGAACGCATAGCGAACGCGTACGCCCTGCAGCGTCGAAACAGCCTGGAAAACCGGGTGGCGGACCTAGACCTGCAGGAAATCCAAGCGATCCTGCGGGATCGGCATCCCTTGACACACGGCCACTTGCTGGCGGTGGTGCTGGACATGCTCAGGGACCTGCAAAACTTGGTCGCGAACTCCAGCACCAGAAGACACAGGACCTTTTGGGACGCCGATTCCAAACGTGTCATCTCCCCCAAAGACGAGAACCTTTGCCGGGATCACCTCAAGGATATGCTGGACGACAGGATGAGTTCGGGGCACCGGGACCTGCGGCTGATCGATGAGGCGCGCATGCCCGGCGGCAGGTGGGCGGACCTGCTGTGTGTCTCGACCAAGGGGGGAATTTCCATTCCCGTGGAAATCAAGTGCCAGTGGAGCACGGATCTCGGGAAGGCGGCTCACGAACAGCTTGCCGATTACGTGAGAAACCACGACTCGGGCCGGACGGGTCTCTTGGTCGTCCTTTGGTTTGGGACGCTGGAATCAGACCCACGCAAGAATCCGGAGCCCTTCGCCGGCAAGCCGCCGCCCCGCACTGCCAAGGAGCTGTGGCAGAATCTCCGGACGCACTGTGCTGACGTGCCTTACAGGCTGGGGACGTTTGTGCTGGACCTGTCGGGTGAGTCCGGCACGGCAGGACAGGGCGTCCGTTCGGATGGGACCGACACGGCGAAACCGGGACTTGGCAGGCAATGAACACGGAAGAATACCAGCGTCCCCTGGAACTCCTTGCACGGCGGCTCGATTCGGAGCTCGCATGGCTGGCGCAAAGCACGGGCAAGAGGCCTGACGACGTTGGCGACACCGGGAGCGCAGGCGCGAAAGAGTTGGCGCTCGGGGCACTTTGGGGCTCCCTTGACTTGGTCGTTGCCGGAAAGAACCTTCTCCGCGAATCCATCGCCACCCACAAGTTGCCCGTTGCGGCCTTCGCGCTGGAACGACCCGCGGTCGAGTGGTACCTGAGGGCCCTGTGGCTGCACCAAGGCGCGGATCAAGCCGGCATAGAGGGCTTTGTCCGTGCGGCGGTTGAGGAGATAGACGAGCCGAACTATCCCCGTCTGGGAGAGCTGCGTCCCGAGGTGGCCAAGCATGCCGATGAGGACGAGGCGTTTTTCACGGAGATACTCAGCCGAAGCGCATTCTTCAACGATCAAGTGCATGGGGGTCCGCGTCCCCTCATGGAGAGCCGGTCTGCTCTATCCGCACCCGAATACCGGGAAGACTCCCGCCTGCTGGAGAGCCTCGGCCTGTGTGGGAAGGTCGCATTCAGGGCCAGCCGGATGGTGGTGTTACTCACGGATGCGAATGACCAGCTGCTTTCGGAGATCGAGCGTCGCCGACAGGGCTTTGAGGAGATGCTGGAACGCATCAAAAAGGACTCCAAGGAGAGCAAGGAGCCCGTTGGGGGCACCTCTATTTATTCGGCGATTCAGGGAAAATTCCCCCGGAATCGCGAAATTTTTCGATTTTGGGCCGGATTTGGCGCCCGGAGGCCGGAATCTTGGCCGTGAACGGCCAAAAAACGTCCATTTCGGCCCCAGAGACGCCCTGCCGCCCCTCCCGACGGGGGCGACTGCCAGGGTGGGGACAGAGTCCCCCCTGGGGTCAGGCCTGCTTTTCGCGCAGGCCGAGGAGGGTGACCAGTCGCCTCATGTTGTAGACCAGGTTCTGGAGTCCGATCAGGGCGGCGGCGCGGACGATCCCGATGCACCGCACCTGGTTCCCGCCCTGCTCGTTGCGGATGGAGCCGAACACGTGCTCCACGCGCACCCGAACCCGCGACCGCTCGCGGTTCCGGGCCGTCTCCTCCTCCCCCAAGGGGTGGTTGCGCGCGGCCCGGCGCATGACCCGGCTCTTGTGCCCCCCCTGCGCCAGCAGCTCCTCCGTCCCCCGGGAGTAGTAGCCTCGGTCCGCGTACACCTCCTCGGCGACGTCGGCCGGCAACAACACATCCCCCAGGTGCGTCACGTCCGCCGCCGAGGCCGGCGTCACCGCGTACGACCAGATCAGCTTGTTCCCCTGATCCGCGTTCACGTGGTTCTTGTAGCCGTAGTAGTAGACCCCGTGCTTGCGCGTGTGGTTCGCGTCGGTGTCCTTCTGCCGACGCTTGTGCTCCGGCCAGTCC
>CAZZIL010000507.1:0-4083 GCA_964654265.1 uncultured Gammaproteobacteria bacterium
ACCCGGTCGTGCCTGCCCGCGAAATGGGAGCCGCGCGGGCGCGGCACCGCCGCGGGCGGCGCCTCCGGGACGTGTCCCACCGGGGGGCGCGGTCCGACTCGCCAGCCTCGGGTGCCTGGTCGGACCTGTTCGCCTGCGGCCAGGTCGCCCTCTCGGACGGGGGGCACCTCGTTCCCTGCCCGGTCGGGAAGGGGGCCTTGTTGCCGTCACGACTGGCGACCGAGGTTGGAGGCCGGGCGCGTGTCCGGGTTCGTTGTCGCGAGCCGGCTGTCGCGCGCGATTGGTGGCGGGAGGATGCCGGGGACGGATTCGCGTCGTTCGCATCGGGCGGGGCTGAGGGCGACTTTGCCGTGGGGGGTCCGCCGGCGCCGTGTTGCCGTGGACGGCGAGAGGCGTCGCGAGGCGGACTGCGACAAACCGGTGGCGACCGGCCGGGAGGAGTCTGGCGGTCCGGCCTGGCCTCGCCGGAGTCGCCGGGCCGGCACGCGGCGCGGTCTGCCCGATTGCCGCGTCAGTGCGGCTTTCCTGCCGCGCCGGCTTGCGCCCGGATTGCGGCGGCCAAGGTGGCCCTCAGGGTCGACGTCTTCGGCGCGTGATCGAGCGCGGACTCGCCTTCGTGGTCGATAACCCGGGCATCCGCCCCGGCCTCCAGCAGGATGGCGACGGCGTCGGCGGCATCCTTGTAAGCCCCGTGCATCAGGGCGGTCCGCTGTAGCTGGTCGGCCCTGTCGACCTCGGCGCCCCCATCGAGAAGCAGGTTGGTCATGACCGGGTCGTTGGTCCTCGCCGCGTGCATCAGGGCTGTCCACCCGAAGCCGTCTTGGGCATCGACATCGCACTCGGCCCCCGCCACCAGGAGATACGCGGTGTTGCGGGCGCGGGCGGCCGCCGCGTGCATCAGGGCGGTCTGGCTGAACCCATCCCGGGCATCGACGTCGACGTCGGCCATGATGAGCCGGTCGGTCACCTCGATGTTGTTGACCATCGCGGCCATGAAGATCGGGGTGCGTCCCGCGGCGTCGCGCTCCTCGGGGTCGGCCCCCTTCTTGAGCATGGCGGTTGCGTGGCGGGTGCGCGCCCACGCCCACCTCTTCAGGGTCCAGTCCCAGAACGACTTCGGCCGGTGACGCATGCCCCATGGTACCGCATTTTGCGCGCGACGGTCCCGCCGGGCGCCGGGGTCACTCCTTGAGCCTGACTCCCGGCCCCCCGTGCCGGCTCTTGTCGATGAACACCACGCCGCCGTGTTCGAGCGTCCGCCGGATGTCGGCCACGGTGCGGGGGTAGGTGTTCCGCTGGCCGCGCTCGAAGTCGACGACGGTCTGCTTCGCTGTCCCCGCCTTGTCCGCCAGGTCCTGCTGCGTCCAGCCCAGTAGCGCCCTTGCCGCGCGGATTTGTTTTTTTGTCACAACCATCCCAATAGTATAGCATCAGTCGAAAAGTCTTGTCGTTTCCGCCTCCGATAGACTATACTATTAGTCCAGAGTTGGGAGACCGAGTTGAACGCGACGAACACCAAGGGAACCGAGCCGCGTGCCGCCGAGGCCGCGGGCGCGCGCGGTGGCGTCGCCGGCCCCGGCGGCGACCGCCGTCCGGACGACGCCGGGCAGCGGGTCCTGGAGCGGATCGTCGAGGCGCTCGCAAGGCAGGCCGCCGAGGAGTACCTTCGGGGACCCAAGGGTGACGAGTGAGCGAGGTGGAGCGAACGATGAAGACGCAAGTGGCCGTGTATGCCCGGTACAGCACCGACCTGCAGAGCGAGCGTTCGCTGGCGGACCAGATCGACCTGTGCAAGCGCTACGCAAGACAGCAGGGCTGGAAGGTCGTGGCGGTCTACCAGGACGCCGCGGTCAGCGGGACGACCAACCGGCGCCCCGGCTACCAGCGCCTGCTCGCGGACCTCCCCAAGGGGCGGTTCGACATCCTCCTGGCCGAGGCGATCGACCGGCTTACCCGGGACCAGGAGGACCTGCACGCGCTGGTCAAGCGACTGAACTACCACGAGGTGGAGCTGCACACCTGCGCGGACGGGAAGGCCGGCATCCTCCACGTCGGGCTCAAGGGGATCATCTCGGCGCAGTTCGTCGCCGACATCGCGCTGAAGACCCACCGCGGCCTGGCCGGCCGCGTGCGGGAGGGGAAGTCCGGCGGCGGCCGCTGCTACGGCTACGACGTCGTGCGGAAGGTGCTTCCCGACGGGAGCGTCAGCACCGGCGACCGCAGGATCAACGAGAAACAGGCCAAGGTGGTGCGGCGGATTTTCCGGGAGTACGCCAACGGCGTCTCGCCGAAGAGGATCGCCAAGCGTCTCAACCGCGACGGGATTCCGAGCCCCCGCGGCGGCACCTGGGTCGCGTCGACCTTGGTCGGCACCGCCTTGATGGGGACCGGCGTCCTCAACAACGAGCTCTACATCGGCAAGATGGTGTGGAACCGCACCCACACGATCAAGCACCCGACGACCCGGCGCAAGCGGGCGCGGGTCAACCCCCGGAACGAGTGGGTGGTGCGCGATGTCCCCGACCTGCGGATCATCCCCGATGAGCTCTGGGACAAGGTGGCGGTGATGAAGGTCAAGCTGCGCGAGCGCATGGGACCGCTGGTCAAGCGGGGGGCGTTCAACCGGGCCGTCCGGCCGCGGTTCCTCCTCTCCGGTCTGGTCAAGTGCGCCGAGTGCGGCGGGAACTACATCAGCCACAACGGGGGGTGGTGGCGGTGCAGCAACCATGTCCAGCGTCGCACCTGCCCGAACACCCGCGGCATCAAGCAGGCCGAGCTGGAGGAGCGGGTCTTCGGGTCGGTCAAGCAGAACCTGCTACAGGAGCGACTGTTCCGCCACTTCATCCGTGAGTTTGAGAAGGCGGTGCGGGCGATGCGCGCCAACGCGCAGGATCGCCGCGGCGACCTGGCCGCGCAGCTGGAGGAGGTCTCGAGGAAGATCGCGAACGTCGTGGCCGCGGTCGAGCAGGGACAGGCGTACGATTCCCTCGTGTCCCGCCTGGGCGTGCTGGAGGCCGAGAAGAAGAGACTGCAGGCGGAGGTGGAGGCCGCCCAGGCCGAGGTCGCCGTCCCCTCGCCGGACATGGCGCGCGCCTACGCCGAGAAGGTGCGGGACCTCGTGGGTTCGCTGGAGGTCGCCGAGGACGACACCGGCGCGCGCGAGGCCGTCCGGGAGATGATCGAGCAGGTGACGATCTCGCCCACTCCCGGGAAGAAGCCGGTGGGGATGCGCATCCGAGGGAACTTGGTGTCCGCGTTGGGGGCCGGAGCGTCCGGAACCCCCGCGGGCAAAGGGGAATCGGCGAGTTGGGTGCAGACCCTTGCGGGGGTAGGATTTGTGCGTGACCTGTCATCGGTCAGGCTGGTGATCTGACAGCCGAGGCTGGCGGCCGTCGGGGCCGGAGGCATCCGAGGATGGGGCCGGGCAGGCGTCCCTGCCGCCAGCGCGGGCACGCCAGGCGTGCGCGAGGCCGGTGACCGGGTTCGGGCAAGGCACAAGGACCGAGAACGCACCCCGGTCGCGGCTCATGCCCGCGGCCGGTTGCCGGAGATCCCGGCCTTGGGTACCCGTCCCGGAGAGGGTAGCCTCCAAGCCGGGAAGCGAGACCTTCGGCGCCCCGCACTCGGTCAAGAGGGGTGCGTGACACCGGCGGCCACCGCCCGACTATACTTGCCGGATGACACGCGGCGACTTCGGGTGAACGCAGACGGCGCGATTGCGTGTCGCACCGGCGTTGGTCACCGGGGGACGGTGGCGGCGGGAGGCGCGAGACGGCAAGACCGCGGCACGCCGGACTGCAGGCGGTCAGCCTTGGTCGAAGCCCGCGCTCCAGCGCGACAGACGCCGCTTGCCTGCCGGGGGACCCGGGGTGCCCGCAACCGACGAGGGGAGCCACGCCGGTGAACGACGGTTTCCAGCGAGTGTTGGAGCATATCCGCGCTATCGCGGAGACGGAGGCCAAGAAGGGCCGCCTATTCGAGCGGCTGATGAAGGCCTACTTCGAGAAGGACCCGCTCTACCGGGACCGGTTCTCGCGGGTGTGGCTGTGGTCCGAGTGGGCGGCAACGCGCGACGATTTCGAC
>CAZZIL010000508.1:0-2492 GCA_964654265.1 uncultured Gammaproteobacteria bacterium
CGACCGTGCGCCCGTAGAGCGACATGCTGATGCGCCCGTCCTGCGGCGTGCGGCTCTCCGCGATGTTCATCCCCGACATCACCTTGAGGCGCACCGACATCGAGTCCCAGTAGTTGCGGTGCAGGCTGCGCACCTGGCGCAGCACCCCGTCGATCCGGTAGCGCACGCGCAGGAAGCTCTCCTCGGGCTCGAAGTGGATGTCCGACGCGATCCGCTTGACGGCGTCGAGCAGGAACGCGTTCACCAGGCGCACGATCGGGCTGTTGCTCGTGCCCTCGCCCTGCTGCAGCATCGACATCTCGGTGTCGGCCTCGCCGGTCTCGATCTCGCGCAGGATGCCGTCGATCGACAGCTCCAGCCCGTAGAACTCGTCGACCGCGCGGCCGATCTCGGACTCGCCGGCGATCTTGATGTCGAGGCCGACGGACCCCTCGAGCACCGACTGCAGCTGGTCGAACAGCAGGAGGTCGTCCGGGTTGGCCGCCGCGATCGACAGGATGTTGTTCTGCTCGTCGTAGCCGACCGGGAACACGTTGTAGCGCTTCGCGATGTCCATCGGAACCATCTTCAGGGCCGCCGGGTCGACGCTGACGTTCGTCAGGTCGATGCTCTGCGCCCCCTTGGTCTCGCTCAGGACGTCGCGGATCGTCGCCTCGGTGACAAAGCCGAGCTTGACGAGCACGCGCCCGATGGGCTCGCTCGGGTCGCTCTCCTGCTCGACCAGCGCGATCCGCAGCTGGTCCTCGCTGAGCACCCCCTTCTCCAGCAGGCGCTCGCCGAGGGGGATCTCCTCGGCGTACTGCTCTTCCTGGTAGCCGCCGAACTCGGTCGGCTGCTGCTCGATCTCGGCCACGTCTCTCTCCTTAGCTGTCCAGCTGCAATATCCGCGTGCGCAGGGCCGCGTCGTCAAAGCCGTGCGGCGCGTCCTTCGCCAGCTCCTGCGCCCTCACGTAGTAGGTGAGCGCGAGCCCCTGGCGGTTCAGGAACTCCAGGCTGACGGCCAGGTTGAACGCGTAGTCGGGGTTGTGCGGCTCCTCGGACAGCGCGTTGAAGTACGCCCGCTGGGCATCGATCCAGCGCCCCTGCTCGGCGTAGATGTTCCCCAGCGCGAAGAACAGCCGGCCGTCGTGGGCGGGCACCCGGCCCAGCAGGGACTTGATCCGCTGCTCGGTCAGCGCCGGGCTCGGCTGGCGCGCCTGCATGGAGATCAGCTCCGCGATCGCCACCGCGTCGTTCGGGCTCAGCTCCAGCACCTTGAGGTAGATGGAGGCCGCCAGGCGGTAACGCCCGGTCTCGGAGGCCACCATCGCAAGGCCCTTCATCGCGTTCGTGTTGGTGGGGTCGTCGGAGAGCACCTTGCGGAAGGTCACCTCGGCCGCCTGCAGGTTGCCCTCGTCGTAGTCGCGCTTGGCCGAGTCCAGCATGCGGGAGATGACGTCCGCCTTCGCGCTGCGCCCGATCGACATCTCGGCGGCGACCGCCGCCCCCGGCTTCGGCAGGCGGGCGGGCTCCGCCGCCTCCGCCATGGCCTCCCCGTCACCGGCGGGCGCCGCCGAGGCGCGCGGCATCGCCGACGCGACCGAGTAGACCCGGACGCCGTCGCCGAGGTCCGCGTCGCTCAGCTCCTTCCCGAGCCGCTCGTTGGAGAAGGCGGCATCGACCAAGGGGTACTCCTCGATCGGAATCTCGGGCTCGGCCTCCACGGCCGCCTCCTCGACCTCGAGGTCGCCCAGGTCAATCCCGCCGACCTGCTCACCCTGCGCCTCGTCGGCCAGCGCGTCCTCCGTGCCGAACAGGTTGTTGGTGAGGATCGCGATGCGCGCGGCGACATCCTCCTGTTGCTGGGCGCTCACCGCCTGGGCGCTGCCGCCCGTGTCGGCGAAGCTGGCGAAGTTGATCAGCTCCTTCTGGATGTCGACCCGGGGGGCGGGGAGCGGCAGCAGCGCGACCGGGTCCTCGGGGACCGCCGCGTCCGTCTGGGCCGCGCCCGGCGTCACCGGGCCGCCCGGGCCCAGCGGGCCGCCGACCGGGACCAGCAGGAAGTACGCGGCCACGCCCACGACCGCGACAACGGCGGCAAGCGCCAGCACCAAGCCGCGGCGGCCGCCCTTCTTCTCGGCGATCTCCTGGTCGTGCCGGCCGACATCGACCGCGCTCTCGCCGGCGCCGACGATGCTCCCGGCCTGCGCCTGCCCGGCGGGCGCGCTGCGCCCCATCTGCAACGCGCTCCCGGTCGGGACGGGCTCCTCGATCGAGTCGAAGTCGAACGTGGCCTCGGCGGCCCGTCCCGGCGCGGCCGGGGCGGCCGGGGCCTTTGCGCCGACCTGGAAGGCGGGCGCGCCCGCCGGCGCCGCGGCGGGCGGCGGAGCCGCCGCGGCCGGTCGCGACAGCTGCGGCGGCGGCGCGGGACGCGCCCCGACCGGGCGCGCTCCCGGGCGCGCCCCGCCCGCCTTGGGCTGGCTGAAAATCCCCATCTTGCCAAGCCCGCCGGC
>CAZZIL010000509.1:0-2263 GCA_964654265.1 uncultured Gammaproteobacteria bacterium
GATGTCGAGCATGCAGGAGAAGTCGGCGATCCCGCTGCCGCGGAGGGTCGCGACCGGGCGCGCGCACGCGCGTGTCAGGAACACCAGGTTGGTCGGCGACAGATCCGGGTAGACCGACAGCATGCTCGCCATCGCCATCGCCACCCGGGGCGGGCCGAAGCTGGTCCCGCCACGGTACCCGGGGCCGTCCTCCACAATCCCTATCCGGTAGGGCACCCAGACACAGGCCTCCTCGACCCCGACGCAGTCGTTCGAGTCGCGGTGCCTCACTTCCTGTCCCTGCCCGTCGATCGTGTAGCCCGCGGTGTAGACCACCAGGTCGTTGGCGACCGCCCACCGGATGTTGGTGAACGCGTTGCGGTGCAGCCGGACGTACGAGGAGAACCGGGTGTGATCATCGAGCGCGGCGCCGGCCGGGAATGTCACGGTCTGGGCAAATATCCCGGACCCGGACACGCGGGTGACGTCCCGGGCGAACACCAGCCTGTCTTGGAACGGGTCGTAGCGGAAGGTGGGGACGTACGGAGACATCTCCGAGCCGTCCAAGGAGAACACGGATTCCATGCCTTCGTTGCCGGTGGGTTGGACCAAGGCGAAGGGATGGGGCACATACCTGTTCGTGTGAGGGTCAACGGGGACCTGGGCGTCAAGGAGGGCGACGAAGGGGCCGACCGAGTGGGAGACGATCTTCGATCCCAATAGGTTCGCCCGGCGAATCTTCTGGCGTCCTCCCGTGAGGGCATCGGTTGAGGTCGGGTAGTAGCTGTTGAACGGCGCCTTGTCCGGGTCGAACGGGTCCTCGCACGCGATCGCGTACGCGCCGCAGGCGGTGATCCTCATCAGGTCGATGTGCGGGATCGACCGGTCCGGGTCGGGCCTCACGTCCGCGATCAGCACGGCGTCGCGGACCTCGCGGGTCGACAGCTTCAGGTCGCCGTGCGGGATCCGGCCGATCCCGGGAAGGGCGTAGTGCCCCTGGCCGTGCGGGTCGGGCCCGATTGCGGCAGGCGTCCCGGACACGACCAGCCCAGGCATGTGGATCCGCACGGTCGGTCCCGAAGCCGTCCCGGCCGCCCGGGTTGCCTGGGCCGCCGGCTGCCGTTCAGGGCTGGCGGTGACCGCGCGGCCGCCGCCTCCACCGCACGCGGCGAGCAACGACACGGCCGCCGCAAGGGCGGCAACGCGCCCGGCGCCAAGGCGGGAGGGGGGATGCATGCGGAATCGTTTCGCGTCCGGCGGTCGCCTGTCGCCGGGATTATATGCCGACACACCCGCGCGCGGGCGGCGGCCCGGCGGTCGCGCCGCGACGCGTCAGAAGGGCATTGTCAGCCGGATTTCTCCCCGGTAGCCGGGCTTTCCGGCGGCGATCTTGGCGGCGCCGTCCATCCCGGGGATCCGTGCCGTGCCGCCCAAGAACCGGTCGGCCTCGGCGAGCAGCCCGAGGGTCCAGTCGCCCCGCAGTTGGAGCTCCTTGCGCGCGGTGATCCCGATGCTGTTCCCCTGCAGTTCTGCGCGGCTTCGCGTGCGCTGGTTGGTGAGCCGAAGGTGGAGGTTGTCGTGCCCGAGGTTGGCGCCGATCTCCCGGGTGCCGCGGAAGTTCCAGGCGCCGCCGCCGCCGGCGAACCCGAAGAAGCGGTCGCGGACGGCGTGCCCGACGGCGGCGAACAGCGGGCCGCGCCGCCACGCGAGCCCGAGGTCGGGTCGCCGCCCCGACCCTTGGATTCCGAAGAGGTCGACGTCCTCGCGGATCGCGAGCCGGAACTGGGACGGGAGTCCCTCCCGGAAGGTCTCGGAAGTGTCGGGGGCGGCAAGCGCGAGCCCGGATCGGTGCGCCATGGGCGCGGCGGGGACCCGTTTTTGGAACGGGCTTTCGCGCCCCTGCCGGTCGACGAGCCGGGTCGCCACCGTCAGCGAGCCGGGCAGACTGAACGGCGGGATGATGTCCGGCAGCCCCAGGTCCTCGGTGTCCTTGACCGAGACCACGCCGCTCTCGCCGATGTCGAGCATGCAGGAGAAGTCGGCGATCCCGCTGCCGCGAAGGGTCTCGACCGGGCGCGCGCACGCGCGCGTCAGGAACACCAGGTTGGTCGGCGACAGGTCCGGGTAGACCGACAGCATGCTTGCCATCGCCATCGCCACGCGCGGCGGGCCGTAGCTGGTGCCGCTCACCATATCTCCCGGGCCGTCCTCCAGGTCCCACACCGAGTAGGTGGTCCAGACGCAGCCCTCCTCGACCCCGGCGCAGCCGTTCGAGCTGGGGTGC
>CAZZIL010000510.1:0-7209 GCA_964654265.1 uncultured Gammaproteobacteria bacterium
CTGCCCAAGGTCTGGGAGTGGATCCTGGAGAACTGCGAGGAGCCGTCGCTGTTTTCCAGGTTCGGGGGCTGGATGACGACGCACGCCGGGATCATGGACACCGCCACCCTCGCCCGGCTCACGAGAAGGACGATCAGCAAGAGCGGCGGAGACCTTGTGTTTCACCACGACCTCACCGACTCGGTTGTCGACATGACCCGCGCCGCCCCCGGGGAGATGAGCGAGGTCGTCGACCTGTTCCTGCAATCGTGCGTTGCCTTGCGGAGCCGACGGCTCCCGTACCTCAGGGAGGAGGGCAGCTGGCTCAAGGCGACCAGGATCCTCCTTGCCCGCGACGACGTGGGCGCACGGGAGCGCGGCCGCCTCCGTGAAATCGAGCGCATGCTGCAGCTGGACGAGACCGCGCCCCCGCCAAGGCACCCCCGGGGGCCGGGGATCGCCGAAGAAAGCACCCGCGCGGCATGACTTGCGTTGTCCGCTCAGGCATCAGCATCGGCGCGGCAGTGACGGGAAGAAGGTCATGACGATCCTGGGACATCTGGAAATTGAGGGTTACCTGCGTTCGGTGAACGGCCTGGTGACCGGCCGTGTCAACACTGACGCAAGGAACCGATACTATCGGCGCAAGTACGCCTTCGATGCGGCAGGAGACTGGCTGGTCCTGCACCCAACCGGCAAACCGCACCGGTCCATTCGGTTACCCAAGGTGGTCGACCTCACGGAACCCGTGGTGGCGTTCTTTGGCCTGTACAGCGGGGACGGCGCGAAGGGCACCGAAACCGAGGGCGCCCCGGGGCAAGTCACGCCAGTTGTCTCCTTCTCGCAGCGCGAAAAGCACATTGTGCACTTTGCCGCGGACCAGTTCCGCCTGCTCTTTCCGGGAGAGGTGGGCTTTGTCTTCTCTGTCGGGGAAGACAGCGCGCACTTCCTGGCGGGGGAGGGGAGGGACAAGCTGGACGCATATTACAGGTCCGCCACCGGGGGCGGCACCCCGCCGCCAAAGCCCCTTTCGGCCGTGCGCCCAAAGCTAAGCGCCGAGGACCGGAAGTATCTTTCCGAGACGCGCCCTGACATCCGCGAGTCCAACGAGAGTCTTCTCGCACACCACTTCCAGCACAAGGAGGCCATGGAGGCCATCCTGGTGTCCGAGAAGACCAGGGAACTTGAGCGCGTGGGCATCGTGCCCGCACCCGACACCAGGGTCACAGCCTCTGTCCGCCGCCCGTACAAAAAGGGCGCCCGAGGGCCGGGTGGCTCCAGTCGCTCGGACGAGCTTTCCTTTTCCGGACTCTGGAGCGTGGGCGAGCTGTTCCTCAAGATGCTTGGGGAGATTGAGGACTCCATCCTGCGGGACGTGCCAGTGTCCAGCCAAGGACTTGTGCGCTGGAGCGGGCAACCATCAAAAATCGGGGAGGTGCTTGACAACCGGACGTTCTTCACATCAAGCCCCTACGGAAAAGTCAACGGGCGCCACCCGACCGTGTCCCCATCAGACAAAGGCCTTGTCGGGCAGCGAAAGGGCGCCCGGAAAATCAGGCTGCGCAGCCACACTCGGATCGACCCCCTGTGGTGTTTTGCGGCCGGACTGTACCTGGCCGAGGGATCGACGCCCAAGAGGGAGCTCTTCCGCATGTTCCGGTCAACCTCCCCCAACATGCACCTCAGCTTCACCACCTCGGACGGATCAAGCCTGGAACTGATGCTGCGTGCGCTGCGCGCGCTCTTCTTCCCCGAGGATTGCCTTGACACATGGAAGGTGAAGGTGGGGAACCAATACTTTCCCGAACTGGCCGTTTCCGGCTTCAAGCACGGCGTCCCAATGTTGCGGGGTGGCCCGAAGGGAGAGGGAAAACTGCGCACAATGGAAATCTCGCTGGTGATCAAAGATTGGGCCCTGGGGATTGCCGACGCCCCACTTGAGGGAAAAAGCCTTCTGCACTCCGACTACACCGAACTCTACACGCATGTCGAACCGACAGGGGCCGGCGTCGCCCGGATCGACTTCACCGCCTCCTCGGCTCTCTGCCGGTGGTACTTCCCGCTCCTGATGTTCACCGTGTTTGGCCGGAGTGTGCCCAACCCGGCCGAGGGGTTCCGTGATGACTAGCCACCCGACGCTTCCCGGGGTGAAGCTGAAGACGGGCTTCAGTCACACGGTCTTTGAGCGCTATCTCAAGGACTGGCGGGAGGACTCTGTGCGCCGTTCCGAGAGCGGCGACGTGGCGGCCTCCGTGTGCCTGCAGGCGACAGTCATCGACATTGTCCTCGACGGGAGCGCACAACAAGACTGGATCTCCGTGATGGACGACCATCTCACAGACAACGGCCGGCCGGTCGCCTACTCCCGGGCATACGGGGACCGGCTGCACAAGTTCGCCAGGCAACACCTGCAGCCGACGCTGCATGCCATCCACACGCGCTGGTGGATTGAGCAGGTCGCGCAGCCCAATGGCGCGGACCACGAGGAGTTCGCGAGGCTGGTGCTGGCCAAGCGGCAGCCCAGCGGCCTGGTCTACGACGCGGACGTGAGCGCCACAATCCTGCGGCACCGCACGCAGGCCGAGCTGTGCGCGTCGATGGTCATGGCAGTTGAAATCATCGGTGCCGCGGACCTGCTGACCGATTCCCTGCGAGAGCAGTTCGCGGCCAGCATCGCGGATCCGTCACTTGTCCCGCCGCGCGGCTCAATGACAACCGAGCAACTCAGGCTGGCCGCGCTGCGGCGCCTGGGACACGAGGAGCTTTTCCCGGTGGGCATCGCGCGCCACCTGAGCGGGTGCGCGGAGGGCCTGGATGTCGGATGGTGTGACTTTGCCGTTGCCGCCAAGACCGACACACACATGGGGTCCCCCAAGCGAACCAGCCGGGACACCCCCGTCCACTCGCCTCTGGTGGCCTGCCACGTGGGAGAGCTGATCGGCAAAATCGACTGCGCGCACGAACAGGAGAGCGCGCGCAAGCGCCTGACCGAGTACGCCCGCCACCTCAGCCAAAACCCGCTCGACATCCCTGCGTTCGCAATGCGCGACAGCGCACTCCCGTTCGGGGCCGGCATCACGCCACTGGAGACGGTTGGCGCATCTTGGCTGATAAGCCTCCTGGGCGGGAACCCGCAATGAACGTCGACAGGTTTCTTGGGCGTTTCTCGGCTACGCCCCCGCCTTTTGTCTCGAGCCCCCCCTCCGGCGGGATCACACTTGAGATGAAGCCGTACCTGCAGCCTTTCGAGCGCACGCTCGCGCTTCGAGAGCTGAGGGCGCTGTTGCGCCCAGGCGACTCTGTTTCCGAGGAGCACGGCTACTGGATCGTGCACACAGACGTCCCTGTCGGCCGGTTGCGGGAACGCCTTGCGTTTTGGCAACGCCTGGGGCATGGCACATTGGAGCCCACGCTTCAAACGGCGCTGGAGCTGACGCAGGTGGGCTCGGCGCGCCTCGCGGAGCAGGGCCAGCTGCACCGCACCAGGCGGTTGCGGTACGGGCCACACAACGTCCACGAGTACCGGGGAAAGTTTTTCCCCCAGCTTGTCCGGGGCCTGTCCAACATCTCTGGCATACCGGACGGCGGGCTTGTGCTGGACCCGATGTGCGGCAGCGGGACATGTGTCCTCGAATCCATGGCCGGCGGGTATTCCGCGGTGGGCATGGACCTCAACCCGCTTTCCGTCCTGATCACGAAAGCCAAGGCCCTCGCCCTTTCGTTCGCCCCCGAGGAGTTCGCCGACAAGGCGCACCATCTCCTGTCCCGCCTGGAGTTTTTGCCCACGCGCCCCGAGGCGCTCTGGAACGAGGGCGACACCGCGTACTTGTCCAGGTGGTTCGGGGCCGGCACGATCAGCGAGATTGCGTCAATCCGCGCCTCTATTGAGCGTGTGCCGGAAGAAGGCTACCGGACACTCTTCCGCGTGTGCCTGAGCAACATTGTCAGGGCCGTGTCCTGGCAGAACCCCGAGGACCTGCGCATCCGGAAGAGATTCAAGGAGCACGCCGCCGGCACGGCCCGCGAGCTGTTCACGGCCCAAGTTGTGTCGCAAGTCGACCGGATACAACCCTATCTGGGGGTCCTCGGCCACCGGGCGAAGGTCAAGCCGGACGTCCGGGTCGGCAACGCAATTGACCTGCCCACGGTTTTTCCCCGGCTGCGCAACAGGGTTGACCTGTTGGTCACGTCCCCCCCTTACGCCACCGCCCTGCCCTACATCGACACCGACCGCCTAAGCCTGATCATTCTCGGACTCCTTTCCCGTGACAAACATGGCGATGTCGAGAGCAAAATGATCGGGACCCGGGAGATAACCGACACCGAGCGAAAAAGGGCGTGGGAACTCTACGCGAGGCGAAAACGCGAGTTGCCGGCAAGGGTGGTGTCGCTCATTGACCGGGTGGCCCGGTCCAACCACACAGGAACGGTCGGCTTCCGAAGGCGGAATCTCCCGTCCCTGCTCGGAAAATACTACCTTGCGATGCTTGATGCCATGACTTCCGCCCGGACCCTCATGAGACCCGGGGCCCCCGCGTTCTTCATTGTCGGAAACAACAGCACAACTGTCGACGGCGAAAAGCTCACGATACCGACAGACAGCTTTGTCTTTGAGATCGGTGAGCGTGCCGGCTTCAGGCCCACAGAGCGCATCCCCATGGAGCTGCTGACATCCCGGGACATTTTCAGGAAGAACAGGGGCTCCGCCGAGACAATTCTTTGCTTCACCGCATAGGGCCCGCTTCCGGCCAGGGGACGCTTCCAAGGCGGCCCGGACGAGGATGCGGGCTTCCCTGAAGAACTTCGACCCGCCGGGTTGTCGCGCCCGCACCTGCCGTCGGGGAGCGTGGGTCACTGCTTTCTCATCAGCAACACGTGCTCGTGCGCAATGCGGCGGCTATTTGCCCTGAACGTCCTTCTGTGCGAATGGAGCGTCCTTATCCAGCGCCGCTCCTCGGCCAGGCCCCTGGCCTTGAGCAGGTCGACAAGCCGGTCCGCCACCATCACGGGCTGCTTTGCCACGATGGCGTCACCGACAACGACAAGACACCGCCCGCCCGGCTTCAGGACGCGGGCCCATTCGCCGAAGCAAAGGTCCATGTCGACAAAGAACGCGTCGGGGTTCGCGTTGGCCCTGGTGAATGCGTCATGGCTGCCGATCTCAAGGTTGCGGGCGAACGGTATGTCGCCCGAGATCAGGTGCAGCCGCTGCCGGTGGTACTTGTGGTAGTCATAGGCGTTCAGGTACGGCGGGGAGGTGACGACCAGCGACACCGAGCCCGATTCCACGAACGGGATTCTGCGGGCGTCGGCTTGCACAACCCTGGACGGCGCCCGTCCGGGAACCATCACCTCGGGCAGCTTCCTTTGCGCGCTGGCCAAGTTCCTCATGAAGGCCGATTCCACCAGGCCTGCGTCCATGGGACGGACCTTTCTCACGTACCGCGTGTCGCTGTCCTGGTAGGAGACGCGCACCACAATCGAGGAGAGCAACGCCAGCAAGAGTGTGCGAACAGGGTCGGGCTCGGAGAGGATCAGGCCCCTCAGGGCGGAAAGACGGTCCAGTATGGCCGGGGAAAACCAGCTGACGAAGTTCTTGTCCCCGGGAACCAGGTCCGGCCTGGCCGGCGCCTTGCGCAAGTCGCGGGACAGCCTCCCCCCAAACTTTTCCAGGTCCCTTAGGTCCTTCCTCGAGTACAGGTGGCACTTTGCGCTGGAGACCAGGACCGCGATCGCGTTGTTGTCGGTGCCGATGCTCGCCCGCCCGCTTAGGCTGGCCTCAAGCAGGCTGGTGCCGCTTCCGGCAAAGGGGTCATACACGGAATCGCCTGGCTTTGTCCAAAGCCCGATTGCGCGCCGCGGAATCTGGGGGATGAATTTTGCCGGAAAGGGGTGCAGCGAGTGCAGGTGCGCGGTGCTGTCCTCATCGTGGAAGTTCCACTCCCTCCCCTTGGCAACGAGAGAGTCCACGTCCTCGCGAGTGAATACCGATGGTCGGCGCGGCGTGCCCATGCGCCGGGTACTATACCCGAAAGTGGCGCGGCTGTCAAGTGGCGCGGACAGGTCGGGGTCGGAGAGACGCCACGCACCGACGGCGCCCGACTGTCTTCCGGGACAGTCGCCGGGCGGCGGGGAGGTCACCGTCCCTGATGGTTGGGTCCCTTCTCGTGCCTGTGCCAGTGTCGCGACACCTGCCGGGCGTGCCTCCCGGAGCCGGCTTCCGCACGGCTTGTCCACCTCCGCTGCCACAAGAACCGCGGGAAACAGCCCGCCGCCTCCTGGGCGCCAATGCTGTCCGCCTGCCCGGACAGGCCGCGTGCCGCACTCCCGTGTCCCGCCGGGTGCGGGAGCGATTTTCCCGACCGGGCATGGCGGTCCCCTCCAGATCGATGTGGGATGGCAGCCCCGTGTCGGCCCGGGACAAGTCCGGGCGCCGAAGAAGCCACCGAAGCGCAGGACACCGGAAAAGCTGCCTGGAGCGGGTCTGGGGAGGCGCTTGGCATCGGCGCCGCGAAACAGGGCCGACCTCTGCCCTCTGTGTCCCCACGGCACACGCTCATCAACCCGAGACCTTGCCCAAGTTCCCCGGGGATGCCGGGCAACGGGGAGCTGCCCGGTGTCACGTCCGCGTGCGCCGCGTCCCGCCAGCCTCTGACGGTCGGAGGCTTGTTCCTCCCCGCCCTTGTGGGAGACATATCCTTGAATCGGCACCTCCTGCCGACACCTCCCGGCACGGCATGATCGTCTCCACGGTCGTTGACGGTGCTCCTCCACCGAGGACTCGGGCGTGATGGGGCGGGTGGCGCGTCCGGTCCCTGCGCTTCCGGGACAGCCGGGGGTGGTGTGTCAGCGAAGTGACGCGCTTCCGATGCCGGGCATCGGGACCTGCGGGCGACCGGGACCGGCAACCTCTCTCCCGTCGCGGCAAGGCGCACCGGTCGCGAACGAAAAACCGGTCCGCCACCCGTCCCCTTTTTCGGTTCCGTTTTCAAGAGCGGTTGTCCAGAATGCCCGAAAACCAACCCCACCCTCGGAGGAACCACCCATGGGACAGCCTTTTTCCCCTTCACTTCGCGCCCGCTTGCGGGCCCCCTTCCCCGCCTGGCTGGCCGCGGCCCTGCTTGCGGTCGCGCTCTCGGTCCTTGCCGGCCCCGACGCCCTCGCCGGCGGCGGCGGCACCGAGTTCGCCACGTTGCAGACCCAGCTGGAGACCTGGATCAAGGGCGGGCT
>CAZZIL010000511.1:0-2082 GCA_964654265.1 uncultured Gammaproteobacteria bacterium
GAGCTGCACCCGTTCTACAACCTGGACGGCGTGGCGGGGGCGCTGCACACCCCGGCGGACGGGCACGTCGACCCGGCCGGCGCCGCGCTGGCGCTGGCGCACGGCGCGCGCCGGATGGGCGTGGAGATCGTCCGGCGCAACCGCGCGACCGGGCTGGAGAGGCGCCCCGGCGGGGAGTGGCGCGTGCGCACGCAACAGGGGGACATCGACTGCGAGATCATCGTCAACGCCGGCGGGACCTACGCCCGCCAGATCGGTCAGTGGGTCGGGCTGGAGCTGCCGGTGACGAACATGCTGCACCACTACGTCGTGACGGAGCCGGTACCGGAGTTCGACGGCCTGGAGCGCGAGCTGCCCGTGATCCGCGACGACCGTGTGGTGTCGGGGTACATCCGGATGGAGCAGAAGTCCGGGCTCATCGGGATCTACGAGAAGGCCGGCGCGGTGTCCGTGTGGGACGATGGCACGCCCTGGGAGACGGAGAGCCACCTGTTCGATCCCGACTACCAGCGGATCGGGCCCTGGCTTGAGCAGGCGATGGATCGCGTGCCGGTTCTCGCCAACTTGGGCATCCGCCGCGCGGTGCACGGCGCGATACCGACCACCCCGGACGGCAACATGCTGCTGGGACCGACCGCCGTGCCCGGCTTCTGGGTGTGCGGCGGCTCGCAGGTCGGGATCGGCTGGGGCCCCGGCGCCGGGCTCTACCTCGCGCAGTGGATCGTGCACGGCGCCGCCGACACCTCGATGGCGGCGTTCGACCCCTGCCGGTTCGGGGCGCGGATCGATGCGGCCTACCTGAGGGAGAAGTGCCGGGAGGACTACATGCTCCGCCACGAGATCCCCTACCCGGACCTGGACCGCCCGGCATGCCGCCCGTCCCACTCGAAGCTGTCGCCGATCCACGATGCGCTCAAGGCGGAGGGGGCCGTCTTCCAGGATGCGTTCGGCTGGGAGCGCCCCTACTGGTACGCGACCGGCGACACGGAGCGCAGGCACATCCACTCGTTCCGCCGCTCGGCCCTGCACCGGATTGTCGGGGAGGAGGTCGCCGCACTCAGGAAATCCGCCGGGATCTGCGACCTGACGGCGTTCGCCAAGCTGGAGATCGACGGCGCCGACGCGGAGGGCTTCCTTTCGCGGGTGTCGTCGAACCGCGTGCCGCAACGGGACGGGTCGATTGTGCTGACCTACTTCGTCAACCCCAACGGGAGGCTGGAGGGGGAGGCGACGCTGATGCGGCTCGGGGAGCGGCGCTACTACGCCGTCTACGGGACGGTCAGGGAGCAGTCCCTGCTCGGCTGGCTGTCCCGGCAGGTGGAGCCGGGGGAGGACGTGCGCCTGTCGAACGTCTCGGAGGAGCGGGGGGCGCTGATGCTTGCCGGTCCGTCTTCGCGGGACCTGCTCGGACAGGTGACCGGCATCCCGCTGGACAACCAGTCGTTCCGCTGGCTGTCGGGACGGGACGGCGAGGTCGCCGGGGTGGCCGGTGTCCGGATGATGCGCGTGACGTACGTCGGCGAGCTGGGATGGGAGCTGCACGTCCCGATGGACGGCATGCGGGCGGTCTACGAGGGGCTGGTCCGCGCGGCGCAACCGGGCAGGATCGCCCATGTCGGCATCGCGGCGCTCAACTCGATGCGGATGGAGAAGGCCTACAAGTCACTCGCCGAGATCACCAACGAGGTGACGCTGTCCGAGGCCGGGCTGGCGCGCTTCGCGCGCGAGGAGGGCGGCTTCCAGGGCGCGGAGAGCTCGCTTCGGCCCGCGGAGAAGTGGCGGATCGCGCTCATTCGGCTGGACGAGCCGTCGGGGGACGACCCGGAGGCGGACCCCCTGGGGGCCGAATCGGTCTGGAAGGACGGCAGGCGCGTCGGCGTTGTCACCTCCGGCGCGTTTGGCTACGCCGAGGGCGCATGGCTCGGCTGGGCGTACGTGACGCCGGAGTGCGCGACCCCGGGGACCGAGATGGAGACGCTTGTTCTCGAGAAGATGCGGCGCGCGACGGTCCTGCCGGGGGCCGTCTACGACCCGGGGAACGAAAGGCCCCGGGCCTGACCGCGCCGCGGCCGCCGGGCGCGA
>CAZZIL010000512.1:0-8936 GCA_964654265.1 uncultured Gammaproteobacteria bacterium
GAGATGGTCGGGATCGCGTGCGCCCACCGGCCGAGGAAGGCGTGCGTCGTCCCCGAGCGCCGCGAGGAGCTGACGACGGAGGGCGGGCTCGACGTCGCCGGCGCCGGCCCGGCGCTGGCCGGCGCGATCGCGCGGATGAGGGCGGAGGGGATCGAGGTGTCGCTGTTCGTCGACCCGGACCCGCGGCAGGTGGAGGCGGGCGCCCGGGCCGGCGCCGACGCCGTGGAGATCCACACCGGCGACTACGCGAACCGTCCCGGGGACGCCGCGGCGCTCGCCCGGATCAGGGAGTCGGTCGCGGCGGGGACCGCCGCCGGGCTCAAGGTGAACGCCGGGCACGGGCTCACCGCCGGGAACGTGGCCCCGGTCGCGTCGATCGCCGGGCTCGCGGAGCTCAACATCGGGCACTCGATCGTCTCGCGGGCGGTGTTTGTCGGGCTGGCGGCGGCGGTCGGCGAGATGCGCCGCGCGATCGCGGAGGCCTTGCGGTGATCGTCGGGATCGGCGTGGACGTGGTGCGCGTCTCCCGGGTGTCAAGGCTTGCCGGGCGTTACGGCGCGCGGTTCTGGGAGCGCATCCTGACGCCGGCGGAGCGCGAGCTGTGCGCGCGCCGGCGCGAGCCGGCGGCGTTCGCGGCCGGGCGCTTCGCGGCGAAGGAGGCGCTGGCCAAGGCGCTGGGTTCGGGGCTCAGGTCCCCGGCGACGTTGCGGCGGATGTCGCTGCTCAGCGACGCGGCCGGGCGCCCCTATTTTGAGTTGGCGGACGACCTGGGCCGGCACCTCGCCGCGCGCGGCGTCGGCGCCGTCCACGTGTCGCTCAGCGGCGAGGGCGACTGGGCCGTCGCCACCGTGGTGCTCGACGGGCGCTAGGCCGTGGAGGACCTGCGCGGGCGGATCATGGTCGGGATCGACGGGATGGAGCCGACCGCGGAGGAGCGGGACCGGCTGCGCAGCCCGCTGGTCGGGGGGTGCATCCTCTTCGGCGCCGGGTTCTCCGCCGCCGACGGGATCGCCCGGCTCGCCGATGCGGCGCGCGAGGCGGCCGGGCGCGAGATCCTGGTGGCGACCGACCAGGAGGGCGGGCGCGTCCAGCGCTTTCGCGGCGGCGGCATCACGCCTCTCCCGCCCATGGGGCGGGTGGGCGAGGTCCACCGCCGCGACCCGGCCGAGGGGACGCGGCTCTCGTTCGACTGCGGCCTGCTGATGGCGGCGGAGCTGCGCCACTTCGGGATCGACCTCAGCTTCGCCCCGGTGCTCGACCTGGACCACGGGCGCAGCGGCGTGATCGGCGACCGCGCCTTCTCCCGGTCGCCCGCGGCGGTCGCCGCGCTCGGCGCGGCGTTCGCCGATGGCATGCGCCGCGCCGGCATGCGAACCGTGGGGAAGCATTTCCCGGGGCACGGCCACTGCGCGGAGGATTCCCATGTAGAATCCCCGGTGGACCCCCGCCCCCTCGATGCCATCTCCCGCGACGACCTCGACCCGTACCGGAAGTCTTCCGGGGTGTCCCCGGACGCCGTGATGACGGCGCACGTGCGCTATCCGGCGGTGGACGATGCGATCGCGACCTACTCGGCGCGCTGGATCGGCGGGGTGTTGCGCGGCGAGCTGGGCTTTCGCGGGCGGGTGATCAGCGACGACCTGTGCATGGCGGGCGCGTCCGGCGCGGGCTCGGCGCCCGACCGGGTGCGCGCGGCGGTGGGCGCCGGGTGCGACCTGGTGCTGGTGTGCCACGGGTGGGACCGCCCGGAGTCGGAGCGCGCGCTGGGGTGCCCGGACTCGGGTCCGAACCCTTGGCTGGACCTTGCGCCGGCGGGCGCGCCGCCGGACCTGTCCGGCCTGGGCGGCGCGCGGGCGCGGGTCGCCGCGGCGGCCGCGTAGATGGACGCGGGGGAGGCCGGGGCCCCGCCGGGCGCGCCGGCGCGGGTCGCCGCGGACGCCGTCCGCCCCGGGCTGGTCCCGCCGCAGTCGCTGGAGGCCGAGCGCTCGGTGCTCGGCCAGCTGCTGGTGAACAACTCCGCCTGGGAGGCCGTCGATGGCGTGATCACGGCGGAGGACTTCTACGACGCCGGGCACCGCCTGGTGTTCGAGTGCGTGCGCGACCTGATGGACGAGGGGATGCCGGCGGACCTGATCACGGTCGCCAAGCGCCTCCGGGACCACGGCAAGCTCGACCGGGTGGGCGGCGCGGACGGGCTGGCGGACCTCACCCAGATCCTGTCGGGCGGGGAGAACCTGAAGGGCCACGCGCGCATCATCCGCGACAGCGCGACGCTGCGCGAGCTGATCAGCGTGACGAAGGAGATCGGGGAGCACGCCTACCGTCCCGGCGGGGACGACCCCCGCCAGGTGATCGACATGGCGGAGAGCCGGCTGCTGGCCGTCAGCGAGCGCCAGAGCCAGCTGAGCCGCGGCTACCAGGCGATCGGCAAGTTCGGCGACCAGGTCATGGACATGATCGACCGGCTGAGCCGGCGCACGGACAAGACCGAGGTGATCGGGACCCCGACCGGGTTCTACGACCTGGACCGCCTGACCTCGGGGCTGCAGGTCAACGAGCTGGCGATCATCGCCGGGCGCCCAAGCATGGGCAAGACCTCGCTCGCGCTCGACATCGCCCGGCACGTCGCGGACCGGGAGACGCGCACCGAGCACGGGAACGGCGTGATGATGTTCAGCCTGGAGATGTCCGGGGAGCAGCTGATGACCCGGATGCTCGGCAACGTCGGCGAGATCAACTACCACAAGCTGCGCACCGGCGACCTCACCGAGCGGGAGATGGACAAGCTGGTCAGCGTGATGGGCCAGATCGAGCGGCTCAGCCTGTACATCGACGACACCGGCGACATCGACATCATGCAGATCCGGGCGCGCGCCCGGCGGGTGTACCGCGAGCTGAAGAAGGACGGGCAGAGGCTCTCGCTCGTGATCGTCGACTACCTGCAGCTGGTGCGCGGCAACTCGGTCGAGGGCGAGAGCCGCACCCAGGAGGTCTCCAGCATCACCCGCGGGCTCAAGTCGCTGGCGAAGGAGCTCGGTGTCACGGTCGTCGCGCTCTCGCAGCTCAACCGCGCGCTGGAGACGCGGCCGAACCGCCGGCCGATCCTGGCGGACCTGCGCGAGTCCGGGGCGATCGAGCAGGACGCGGACCTGATCATGTTCCTCTACAGGGAGAGCGCCTACAACCCGGAGGTCGAGGACGAGACGCTGTCCGAGATCATCGTGGGCAAGCACCGCAACGGGCCGACCGGCAACGTCAAGGTGACCTTCCTCAAGCAGTACGCGTCGTTCCGCAACCGCGCCATGGGGCAGGACGACTGACCGGGGCAGGCGTGGACACCCGCCTCACCAGGTCGGTCGCGGTGCCGTACCGGGCCGAGCAGATGTTCGACCTGGTCGACCGGATCGAGCGCTACCCGGAGTTCCTTCCGTGGTGCTCCGGGGTGTCGGTGGAGCGCGACGGCGAGGACGTGCGGGCCTCCATGGACGTGCGCTTCGGCCCGTTCAGCAAGACGTTCGCGACCGTCAACCGCCACGTGCGCCCGGGGCGGATCGAGGTGGCGCTGGACCGCGGGCCGCTCGACGACCTGGCCGGCGCCTGGACGTTCGAGGACCGCGGGGACGGAAGCAGCGTCGTCGGCATCGACATCACCTTCCGCTTCAGCCGGGCGCCGTTGCAGTCGATCGCCAGCAAGGTGTTCGTCGCGATCTACGGCCGGATGCTCAACGCCTTCAGCCGCCGCGCGCGCCAAGTCTACGGGAAGGGCGCCGGTGCGGGCCACGGTTGCGTACGCCAGGCCTGAGCACCAGTGGCTGGTGGAGGTCGACCTCCCGGCCGGGGCGACCGTCCGCGACGCCGTTGAGGCGAGCGGCTTGGCCCCGGCGGGCGACGATGCCGGCGTCGGCATCGGCGGCCGCCCGGTCGGGTGGGACCGCCCGGTGCAAGACGGCGACCGCGTCGAGATCCGGCGCCCGCTCGCACAGGACCCGCGCGAGCGCCGAAGGCGCCGGGCGCGGGAGGAGCGCGCCGCCCGATGAAGGAGCTCGCCGGGAACCGCCACGCGCTCCACAACTACTTTGTCGAGGAGCGGATCGAGGGCGGACTCGTCCTCAAGGGGTGGGAGGTCAAGTCGATCCGGGCGGGCCGCGTCCAGCTGCGCGACAGCCACGTCTCGGTGCGCCGCGGCGAGCTGTTCATGGTCAACTGCCACATCAGCCCGCTGGTGTCGGCGAGCACCCACGTCGAGGCGGACCCGGTGCGCCCGCGCAAGCTGCTGCTGCACGCGCGCGAGCGCTCCCGGCTGGTCGGCAAGGTGCAGCGGGCCGGCTACACGCTGGTCCCGATGTCGCTCTACCTCAAGAACGGGAGGGTCAAGGCCGAGATCGGCCTGGCGAAGGGGAAGAAGCGCCACGACAAGCGCCGCGCAATCCGGGACCGCGAGTGGACGCGCCAGCAGGGCCGGCTGATGAAGAGGGTCAGGGGGTGACCGTGGCCGGGCGCGCGCCATTCCCCCGGGCGGCCGGGCGACGGCCCCGCGGGGAGGGCTGATGGCGGCCGCGGCGGCGGGCCTCTTCGGGGACTACGACTTCCCCGGGATGTACTGCGAGATGTTCGGGCGCTCCGGGTCGCGGCCGCCGGGGCACACCAAGGCGGTGCGCGACCGGCTCGCGCAGATGGACCTGCGGCAGCTGCGCGTGCGCTGGCGGGACGCCACCGACGAGCTGTTCAACCTGGGGATCACGTTCACGGTGTACACCGAGAAGGACATCGTCGACCGCATCCTGCCGTTCGACGTGATCCCGCGGCTGCTGTCGCCGGAGGACTGGCGGAAGATCAGCGAGGGGGTGGCCCAGCGCGTCACGGCGATCAACCTGTACCTGCACGACGTCTACCACAAACAGAGGATCATCAAGAACGGCGTCGTGCCGGCCGACCTGGTGCTGGGCAACCCGTGCTACCGCCCGGAGATGGCGGGCGTCGACCCGCCGCGCGGGACCTACGTGCACATCAGCGGCACCGACATCGTCCGCGACGAGAAGGGGAGGCTGCTGGTGCTTGAGGACAACGGCCGCACGCCGTCCGGGGTGTCCTACGTCATCGAGAACCGGCACCTGATGATGCGCGCGTTCTCCGACCTGGCGAGCGGGATCGGCATCGCCGGCGTCGACGACTACGGCAGCCGCCTGGTCCGGGCGCTCACCGAGGTCGCGCCCGGCCGGATGGACTCCCCGACGATCGTGCTGCTCTCCCCCGGCAGCTACAACTCCGCCTACTTCGAGCACGTGTTCCTGGCGCGCGAGATGGGGATCCCGCTCGTCGAGGGCCGGGACCTCCTGGTGCACAAGGACCGCGTCTACATGCGCACCACGCGCGGCGAGGAGCCGGTGCACGTCATCTACCGGCGGCTCAACGACGACTTCCTCGACCCGGAGGTCTTCAGGAAAGACAGTCTGCTCGGCGTGCCGGGGCTGTTCCGCGCCTACAGCAAGGGCAACGTCACGCTGGCGAACGCGATCGGCACCGGGGTCGCCGACGACAAGGCGGTGTACGCCTACATTCCCCGGATCATCCGGTACTACCTGGGCGAGGACCCGATCCTCGACAACGTGGAGACCCACCTGTGCCGCGAGCCGGACGGGCTGCGCCGCACGCTGGACCGCCTCGGCGAGCTCGTCGTCAAGCCGGTCGGGGAGTCGGGCGGCTACGGCGTGGTGGTCGGCCCCTCCGCGTCGCGGCGCGAGCTGGCCCGGGTGCGCGCCCAGGTGCGGGCGCACCCGGAGCGTCACATCGCGCAGCCGATGGTCAACCTCTCGGTGTGCCCGACGTTCGTCCGGCGCGCGGTGCGCCCCTGCCGCGTCGACCTGCGCCCGTTCGCCGTGACCGGCCGCTCCACGTGGGTGCTCCCCGGCGGGCTCACCCGCGTCGCGCTGCGCCGCGGGTCGATGATCGTGAACTCGTCGCAGTCCGGGGGGTCCAAGGACACCTGGGTGCTCCGCTAGCATGCTTGCGCGCTTCGCATCGAACGTGTTCTGGCTCGGCCGCTACGTGGAGCGCGCCGAGAACCTGGCGCGCCTGGTCGACATCAACAACGTCTACGACCGCGACGACCGCGGCGAGCAGGACTGGCGGCGGATGCTGGATCTGTTCTCCGACACCGGGCGCTTCCTGGAGACGCACGCCGAGCCGGACCCGGCGTCGGTCACGGCCTTCTACGTGACGGACCGCGGCAACCCCGGCTCGGTGTGCTCGGCGATCCGCGCCGCGCGCGAGAACGCGCACACGGTGCGCCACCTGATCAGCAACGAGATGTGGCTCGACATCAACGTCCTCCACCACTGGGCGAAGGGCCTGACCCAGCGGGACCTGCGCCCGACCAACCTCTCGCGGCTGTGCGGGAAGATCAAGCAGGGCTGCCAAGGCTTCGAGGGCACCGTCGAGGGGACGTTCTACCGCGGCGAGCCCTGGCACTTCTACCAGGTCGGCAAGTACCTGGAGCGCGCCGACAAGACGACGCGCATCCTCGACACCGGCTATTCCCGGCTGTGGTTCCAGTGCAGCGACGAGGGCACGGACTCCGTGCAGTGGAACCTGCTGCTGCGCGCGGTCGTCGGCTACCACGCCTTCCGGTCGCTGCATCCCCACGTGCGGGACCCGGTCGAGATCGCCGACTTCCTGCTCTACGAGCAGGACTTCCCGCGCTCGGTGCTGCTGTGCGTCACCCGGGCCGGCTCGCTGCTGTCGGCCCTCGCCCGGCGCCACGGGTCGATGAGCGGCCGCCGCAAGGTCGAGGAGGCGGGCAAAAGGCTCGTCGACCTGGTGCAGTCCGGGATCGGCAAGGGCATGACGCCGAACCGGCTGCACCGCTTCCTCGACACCATCCAGGCCGAGATCGGCGCGTTCTCCCACGTCATCGCCGACGCCTACTTCGGGCAGGAGAAGATCGCCGATGGCCCGGTCTCCGAGTAGCGGTCCCGGAAGCGATGCCTGTCCAGCGCCTGACCGTCTCGCACCGGACCGTCTACCACTACCGCCGGCCGGTCACCTTCGGGTCCCACCGGCTGATGTTCCGCCCGCGCGACAGCCACGACCTTCGGCTGATCGACACCCACCTGACGCTGAGCCCGCCCGGCGACGTGCGCTGGTTCCACGACGTGCTGAACAACTCGGTGGCGACGGTCAGCTTCGGCCAGCCGGCCCAGAGGCTGCTGCTCGAGAGCAAGATCGTCCTGGACCGCTACAGCCTGAACACGCCGGAGTTCCCGATCGACCCGCGCGCGCGCACGCTCCCGTTCAGCTACGGGGTGTCCGAGATCCCGGACCTCGGGCGCACGATCGAGCGCCACTACCCGGACCCCGAGAACCGGGTCGCGGAGTGGGCCGCGCAGTTCATGGGCGACTCCGGCCCCGCCGACACCGAGGCGTTCCTGGTCGCGCTGACCCGCGGCATCCGCGAGCAGCTCAAGTACGAGGAGCGCCACGAGCCGGGCGTGCACGACCCGGTGGAGACCATCGAGAGCGGGAGCGGGACCTGCCGCGACTACGCCGTGCTCATGATGGAGGCCGTGCGCAGCGTCGGGCTCGCCGCCCGCTTTGTGAGCGGGTACCTGTACGACCCATCGATCGACGGCCTGGAGGGCGACACGGTCGGGGCGGGATCGACGCACGCGTGGGCGCAGGTCTACCTGCCGGGCGCCGGCTGGCTGGAGTTCGACCCGACCAACGGCGCGCACGGCGGGGTCAACCTGATCCCGATCGCGGTCGCGCGCGAGCCCGGGCAGGCGATCCCGGTGTCGGGCAGCTACGAGGGGGACCCCGACGACTTCCTCAGGATGGAGGTCGACGTCTCGGTGACCGCGCACGGGACGCCCGCGCCGCTCGCGCCGAGCCGCGCCCGGGAAGCCCCGGAGCCGGTGACGCCCTGAGGCGTCCCGGCACGGCCCCTTGCGGGGCCGCCGCATCCGCGCGCCGCCCGGCGGGCGCGGGTGCGGCGTCAGGTCGCGGCCTGCTCCCGCCTCTCCTCGGCCTGCTCGCAGGGGGCGGCCGTCGGGTCGATCCCCACCCGCAGCCAGGTGTGGCTCAGGTGGCCGCGCAGCAGCCGGCCGAGCTTCTTGCCGTTGCGCTTCCTGAGCAGCCTCACCATCTTCCGGTGCTGGCGCATCGCCGAGTCCAAGGCCGGCGGGTGCTTGCACGCGATGAACCGCGTCCGGTACAGCCGGATGTTGTACTTCCGGTGCTCGCGGAGCAGCACGTTGTTCCCGGCCGCGGCCACGATCTCGTCGTGGATCTGCCGGTTGATCTTGTAGTAGAGGAGGTGGTCCCCGCTGTCGAAGGCGGCCTGCAGCCGCCCGGTCAAGGCGGCGATCTGCTCCACCCGCTCGTCGCTGATGCGCTGGCAGGCGAGCTCGCCGGCCACGGCCTCCAGGCACTCGACGACCTCGATGGTGTCCTCGATCAGGCGCCGGTCGTACTTCGGCACCGTCGCGCCCCGGTTCGGCAGCAGCGACAGCACGCCCTCGGTGTGCAACAGGCGGAACGCCTCGCGGATCGGGGTGCGCGACACCTGGAACAGCTCCGCGATCTCCTGCTCGGAGATGCGCTGGCCGGGCTGGTACTTCCCGGTCAGCACCCCGGTGCGCAACTGGTCCGCGATGTGCTCGAACAGGTGCCCCTGCCGCGAATCCTCGTCGGTTCCGGCGCTCATGGCAGCGTGGCAGTGATGCCTTGCTTGCCGCCAACAGCGCGTCGGTCTGGGTCCCTCATGTCTCTCCTCCTCGTGACGGACAAAGGCCTATTCTATGCCATGCCGCGCCCGGCCGCCGGGCGGGGCCGAGACGCCCGCGCCTAGTCCATCCCCGTCCGCGGCACGAGCAGGTCCGCCATCCCCCGGATGGCCGGCTGTCCGTACCGGTCGAAGAACGAGTCCGGCGGCAGTCCGG
>CAZZIL010000513.1:0-7469 GCA_964654265.1 uncultured Gammaproteobacteria bacterium
AGGGAGGTAGCACTGCGGCGTTGCACCCCCGTCAATGCACCCACTTGGGGCACCCACCGAGGATGATCGGTTTGTTTCGCCGCTTCTCCTATGAACTCAATCGGTTATGAGATCTGCCCACAGACTTGCAGTACAGAGCCTTCCGTGAACACCTTCACCGAGCCGGTCCCCGCGGCAAGGGGCGGACGCGTGGTCGGCGTCATTCCGCTCGCGTTCTGGGCATCGGGCGTGGTGTCGGTCCGGGTCAGTTCCCGGAAAGCAACGGCGGTGCCTGTCAGCGTGGCGGGGAGCAGGGGCGTGCGACCGTCCTCATCGCATTCGCCGGGAGCCGCGCCGTCTCTGGGCGTGGGGGATGTTCTCGGCCCTCACCAGTGTCCGCCGGTCGGGCGACCAGTTCCGGAACGGTTTCTTGCGTGCGGTACCGTCGGTCTCCCCGTGTGCTTGGGACTTGTCTCGCGCACCGCCCATGCCGCGGCCCGGTGGCAAGGTTCGTGCAGTGCGAGGGCGGGTGGCGGTTGCGCGGCCGGGGTGTGGACGACGGACCTGCCGCGGGCGGCTTCGGGTCGGCGAGGTGGCTGGCGTCTTCTTGGCGAGCCCCCCGCCCGGGAGGTGCGTGTCGCGTCCGGTGACGCGCGGGTCATCGTCACCCCGCTATCCGTGGCGATCACCCAGAGATCGGGGAGTATCCCTGCCCTCGTGTTGGAACGGCCTGACCGACGTGGCACACGGCTCGTGGAGGGTGTTGTGCCTGCGCTTCAGTCGGCCTGCCTGCCGGGGCACATCACTGTCCCCGGAGCGTCAATGGAGCTTGCGGGAGGGGTCCGTCCTCATCTCGACCGCCTTGGCCAGGATGCCCCGGAGCTCGCCCCCCGGCGGCGCGTGGTCAAACGCGGACTTCCCGACGTCGTCGACCAGGCGCACCTCCGCCTCCGTCTCCAGCACCAGGATCACGCCGTCGATGGCGTTGCGTATCGCGCCGTGCATCAGCGCGGTGCGACCGATCAGGTCGGTCACGTCCACCTCGGCGCCATTGACCAGAAGAAGCTCGATGACGAGGGGGTCGTTTGCAACCATTGAGTGCATCAGCGCGGTCTGGCCGATGTGGTCGCGGGCCTCGAGGTCGCAGCCGGTCTCCACCAGGACCCTTGCCGCTTCCCACGAGCCGTGGAAGGCGGCCAGCATGAGGGCGGTGAGCCCGAACTTGTCTTGGGCGTTGAGCGACGCGCCGACCTTGACAAGCTTCCGCGCGGCGTGCTTGTTGTCGGCCACGGCGGCGAGCATCAGTGGCGTGCAACCGTTCGCGTCACTCTCATTGGGGTCTGCGTTGCCGCGGAGCATGGCAGTGATGTCGTTTGCTCTCACCGTCATCCAGCGATCGTGGGGCCAGTCCCAGAAAGACCTCCGGCGGGGCCGCGCCCCCGGGCGCTTGGGGTTCCCGCTGCCCATGCCGCGGGATCCGTCGGGGCGCTGTGGGGCCGCGCGCGCCGACCCGGCCGGAGTGCTTGGGGTCGTCGCTTCGGGCGTTGCGCTTCCACGCCCGCATTGTGGTTTCCCCTCCCTCGGTCCCGGGGAAGGGGTCGGGGGTTGGTGCGCCCCGGGTGTTTGCCCAGACGTTTCCCCGGTCGCATGGGCCAGGTACGCGCGGAACTTGCCCGACACCGGCATATGGTCCAGGACGGACTTCCCGTCGGCGTCAAACCGTCGCAGCTCCGCCCCGGCCTCCACCAGCAACGACGCGGCTTCGAGCGCGTCCCACTTGGCCGCGTGCATCAGCACTGTCTGCCCTTGGTTGTCGGTGGCGTTCGGGTCGGCCCCGCTCTTCAGGAGGCATTCGATCAGCTCGGGGACCTCGCTTGCCATCGCGTGCATCAGCGCGGTCTTTCCGTTGCCGTCTCGGATATCGGGGGCGCACCCGGCTTCCGCGAGCGCCCTCGCCGAGTCGGTCTCCGAGGCAAGGGCCGCGTGCATGAGCGGGGTCATCCCGTTCACGTCTTGGGCATCGGGCGCGGCGCCGGCCCGGATCAGTTCCCGGACAGCGGGGGCGTTGCCCGACAGCGCGGCGGGAAACAGGGGCGTGCAACCGTCCCGGTCGCGTTCGTTGGGGTCTGCCCCGCTCTTGAGTGCGGCGGCGATGTCCTGTGCTTTCGCGTGCTCCCACTGGTCGAGCCGCCAGCGCAGGAGCGATTCGCCGGGCGGCGGTGTCGGCGTGTCGCTCATGGTGTGCGTGCCCGGCTGCGTCTTCGGGGAGGGCGTGCGCTGGCCTTGGTGGCCGGCCGGTCGGTCCGGGCTTTCCGGGTGCGCGCGCGGGCGGTGTCGGCGGGAAGGCCCTTCGCGAGGACGCCGTGGCCTTGCTTGGGGTCGGACACGAACACGATGCCTGCCTCGGCGAGCGCCTGCCTGATCCTGTCGAGGGTGGTGGCGTACGTCTTGCGCGTGCCGCGCTCGAAGTCGATCACCGTGCTGAGCGCGACCCCTGCTTGGCGCGCAAGCCGCGACTGCTTCCAGCCGAGCAGTCCCCTGGCCCCCCTGCATTGCTCCCGCGTCATGTGACAATAATACCACACGAGGCGACGAAGTCGAATAAAAAAACGGAAGTTTCGCGCGTTCTGTGGTATACTCGCGGTGTTGGAGAAGGGACGATGACGGACGCTTTCGACATGGGATCACGCGCCAGGCTGCCCGCACAGGCGGTCGGTGGCGGGGAGACTGTGCCGGCCGCCGAGGACGATTCCTTCGAGGCCCGGTTGCTGGAGCAGATCGCGTTCGCGATGGGCAGGCAGGCCGCGCACGAGTTCCTGGCAGGCGCCGAGGCTGGCGAGGAGGGCACGAGCAATGACTGAGAGGGTTGCCATCTACGCGCGCTACAGCTCGGACCTTCAGCGGGAACGCTCCCTGAAGGACCAAGTCCGGCTGTGCCGGGAGTACGCCGCCCGGTGCGGCTGGCAAGTGACCGGCGTCTTCACCGACGCCGCGGTCAGCGGCGCCTCGCTCAACCGCAAGGGCTACTGGGACATGGTCGCGGCCGTCAAGGAGCGGCGCGTGACCATCGTCTTGGCGGAGGCGGTCGACCGCCTGTCCCGCGACCAGGAGGACATCCACCACCTGCTCAAGGTGCTGCACTTCAACGAGGTCCGCCTGTTCACCTGCGACACCGGCGAGAACGACTCCGTGCACGTGAGCGTCAAGGCCATCATCGCCGAGCAGTTCCGCACCGACCTCGGCAACAAGGTCCGGCGCGGCCAAGCCGGGCGGGTCCGGGACGGCAAGTCGGGCGGCGGGCATTGCTACGGCTACGACATCGTCAGGGAGTTCGGCCCGGACGACAAGCCGGTCACCGGCCTGCTGACGATCAACCCGGAACAGGCGGACATCGTGCGGCGGATCTTCCGCGATTACGCCAACGGCGTCCCGCCGAAGCGCATCACCAAGTCGCTCAACGAGGAGGGCATCCCCAGTCCGAGGAAAAAGCTGTGGAACGTGTCCACCTTGCTCGGCAACATCGAGATGGGCGACGGGATGCTGAACAACTCCCTCTACATCGGCCAGCGCGTCTGGAACCGGCGGCGGACGGTCAAGGACCCCGACACCCGCAACCGGACCTACCGGCGGAACGACCCGGACGGTCGGGTGAAGGGCGCCGTCCCCGAGCTGCGCATCATCGACGACGCGCTTTGGGTGAGGGTCAAGGAGCAACAGAGAGTCACGCGCGCCAAGTGCGGGGGCTTCCGCGACAAGTCGGGCGCGAACCGCATGCGCCGGCCGAAGTTCATCCTGTCGGGGCTGATCAAGTGCGGCGCGTGCGAAGGCAACTACATCAGTGCGGGACGCGGCCGCTGGAAGTGCGGGAACTTCGCCGAGAGGGGGACGTGCACCAACCAGCGCAGCATCAGCAGGCGGGAGATCGAGGAGCGGGTGTTCGGCGGACTCAGGAACAAGCTGTTGCGCAAGCCCCTGCTTGAGCCGTTCATCAAGGGGTGGAACGCCGAGATCGGCAAGCTGCGGTCGCGGACGGGCGCGCGCCGGAAGGCACTCGAGAAGGAGCTGGCCACTGTCTCGGAGAGCGTCGAGAACGTCCTTAAGACGGTCAACCGCGGCAAGGCGACCGACCTCCTGTTGGACCACCTGGAGAAGCTCGGGGCGCGGCGCGAGGAGATCCGCGCCGAACTCAAGACGCAGGACGAAGAGACACCGCCGAGGCTCAAGGTGGGCATGGCCGACGCCTACGTCAAGCAGGCCCAAGCCGTCATCGACACGCTGACCGGGATGACGGACGAGGCGGCGATGTGCGCGGCCATCAGGCAGCTGGTCGAGAAGGTGGTGGTCCGGCCCACTCCCGGCCGGGAGCGGCTGAAGGTCGATCTCTACGGAAGACTCGCGGGGATGTTCACCCTTGAGACGACCTCGGACCGGGGGAAACCCCGAGTACAGGTAACGCCCGTTGCGGGGGCACGCTTGGGCTTGCAATCAACTGTCGAGTTCGACGGGTAGCCTGCCAGGTCCCGTCTTCGGGAAGACCTTCGTCAAGGCGACCCGGAGTCCGGTGGCACCGTCCGCCGCCGCTGGGCGCGGGATCGCCGGCCCGCGGTCTGCCAGCTGGTGTTGCCAGCTGTGCGTCGACTTGCGGGTGTCCGGCGCAATCGCCAGGAAGTGCCTCTTACCCCGGTCGTCGCCCCCGGTGACCGCCAGCATGCACACCGCCTCCGATCCCTGCTGCACACGCGGAAGTAACCCGCGCCCGCCCAGACGCAGGCGATCCTCAGGTTCCCAAGGGGGCGCACCGACCACTCCGCGTGCCTCTTCTCCCAGTGCTTCTTCAGCCGGCGGATCAGCTGCGGCGGCAGCCGTACCCACGCCCGTGCTCAGCGCCGCCGTCAAGGTCTTCTGCGTGTCCCCTGCGACATGCCGCGCAGGTACAGCCACAGCAACGCCGGAGGCAGAGGGAGCCAGCGCCGAGTGGAGGCGAACGGCTCCCCGTCGCACGCACGCAAGCGTGGCACGCGCACCGGCACCGACTCGCACACCGTCAGCAGGTCGCGCTTTTGGTGGTAGCCGTTGCGGGTCACCGCCGGGTGCCGGCGGCCAATCGATGCTCCCGCCATCTCCCGGATCCCTCGCACTCCTCCCGGAACGCGGCCGCGAGCAGGTCGATGGCGTTCACGCGCACCAACTCCGTCAGCGCACTCCGGGCGACCACGGACATCGCCGCCAGCGGGCGCCGTTTCTTCTTGCCCTTGCTCGTCCTGTCCTCCGTACTGCTGTTGGTCATTGTCGACGGCGATGAAGCCGGCTGGCCGGTCGTGGAGCAGGTTGATCGTGACGGTGCGCGCATCCCCAACGACAACCGCGGCGCAAAGCTTCCTCGCAACGCGGGCCGGGACCCATCACGCGAACGACGGCGCCTCGACACTTCCCCCCGGTGACCGATCGCGTTGTGCCACCCGGTGTCAACTCACCGGGGACACCCTGTTGCGCCGACGCATCACGCCACCGGGCGCGATGTCCGGTCCTCTCCGTGGTCGCGCCGCACGACTTCGTCGGCGTTCGCTGTCGAGTGCCACCGGGTGTGGTGCGTGCGATGCCCGACAGGGATGGGCACACCCCGATGTTCGGCCTCGCCGCCCGGCGCCCCATTGGCTGGCACGACGACCGCGGCGACTGGCACACCTCTTCGGCAGGAAGGACACCTTTCCGCCGCCGCTCTCCTGAAGGGGGCGACCAGCCCATCCACGGGGAAGAGAGGCGGCTTGTGCGGCAAAACCAGTGTCGCCTCGGGAGTCCCCCGACTGCTCGACAGACACACAAGGTGTCGCGTGTCGCCTGGGTGCGATGCGTGCAGTGCCCGACCGGGGCGCATCGCGCCACGACACGCGGGACCGCCGTCCATGATGCGCCACTCACCCGACTCGATGGTTGCCGTGACAGCCGGGGCGAGTCTCTGCCTGGGCGGTGTCCGGTTGGTCGCATGCTCCGCCCCCGCCGGTCGATGCATGTCAGCCGCGACGATGCCCGCGCACCCGGGACGCATGACGCGACGTCGGGGCGCAAAAGCCCCCTCGTTTAGCGTGGACAACAGCCCACCAGGTTGATGGTGGCGCCTTCCCGGTGATCGACCGCGTCGCATCGCTCGACATCGACCCATCGGAGGTGCCTGCTGTGCCGGCGGACTCGCCACCGGATGCGATGCCGGTCCTCTTCGCGGTCGGACCCGCGCGGTTTCGTTCGCGCTCACCGCGCGCTCACTGTCGAGTGCCGTCCGGATGTGGCGTGTGCGATGTCCGACAGGAGCGGGCACGCCGCGATGCCGGTCCGGCCACCCGGTGTGCCGCTTGGCGCGTGCGACGACGGCACACCAGATGGTGTCCTTGCATCGACACCTCGCCAGTGCCGACGGGCTGGCCATCGGAGTCTGCCGACCGATACCGGCATCCCGGTAGCTGCCGTCGCGAACAGGCCGCGAGTCGCGCTTGCGCACACCAAGGACCCGCCACCGCGAACAGCTGCCGCAGGGCGCCCTCCGGAGCCGTTGCCCGCCGGGGACAGTGACTCCCGGGAACGCTCCGTCAACCCCAGCTGCCGTGGGGTGTCGGCGGCACCATGCCCGGCGCGAGTTGTCGTGCCAGTTGGGACTGTGCTTGCCGAGGTGGTGCGGCGACTTGGTGAGGCGCATCAGCACGCTACGCGAGATGCCGAAGTGCTTGCGGCAGCCACCAGCTCCCTGCCGCTGCCGACGGTGATGGCATCAACTGCCGGCCGCGAAGCGTGTCGGACACAATGGTGTGGACGGACTCGGCCATGGCGGTGCTGACGGGGCGCAAGGACGCGTGGCGCGAGAACGAACCACTGAGCTGATGAAGGCGGTTCGTGCCCGTTGCCGACGCGGTGTCGCCCCTCCGGTGACCGACCGCGCGGTCCCGCTTGGTGCCGGCGGAACGCCGGCAACCAGCTGCTGCGGCGTGCGCCGCTGGTTGCCGCGCTCGCGGCACGGGCGCACAACCCGGCGGACCGGAAGCGCACCATGGCGGGCGTCAGAAAAAGCAAGGGCCGCACCCGGCGGCCCTTGCGGCGGCAGCAAGCTGCGCGCCGATAGCGGTGGGATTATACCACGGCACGACCCCGAGTCAAGGAGCACGGCGAGAGATTTCCGCGGGCTGTGGTGCGCAGGCTTGCCCGTGCGCACGCTCCCGCGCGATGCCGGGGTCGAGCGGCGCGCCGCCAACGTCTCGTCCCGCATGCGCCCCGGGCGATCCCGGCGTTTGCCCTTGGGTTCGTTGCGCGCATCGCCTCGTCCAACGCGTGCGCCCCTTGGTGCGCGGGATCCCCCGGGCCGGACCCGGGCGGAACGCCCAGTCCCGGTTCGCCCGGGGCGCGCAATGGCAGGCGCCAGAAAAAGCAAGGGCCGCACCCGGCGGCCCTTGCGGCGGCAGCAAGCTGCGCGCCGATAGCGGTGGGATTATACCACGGCACGACCC
>CAZZIL010000514.1:0-3015 GCA_964654265.1 uncultured Gammaproteobacteria bacterium
GGCCTTGGTATATCGAGACAAGCTTCACCGGCCTTGTGCTGCGTCTGCTTCTGAAGGACCCGCTGCTGGTGACCATCGATGAGGCGCACGGGATGCCGCCCGACTTCGCCATGCTCTTGCTGCAGATTGCCAGACAATGCATTTCGGAAGGCCTCCCGTTGCTGGTGGTCCTTGCCGGCACGCCGGGACTTCAGGCGGTCCTCGGCCGTTCCCGTGCCGATTTTTGGACGCTTGCGCCCCAGTTGGAGGTTGGGCGGCTGGGGGCCAAGGACGACATCCGGGCCGCCCTGTCGGTCCCGGCGGAGAGATCGGGACTGCCGTTCGCCGACGACGCGCTGGAGCTGTTGGTGGAGGAGAGCCAAGGCTACCCGATCTTCATCCAGTTGCTGGGCGCGCGGTCGTGGGAGGCCGCCGCCATGCGCGACCCGGACGCGGACCGCATTGGGCTGGAGGATGCCCAGGCCGGCGTGCGCGCGGCGGGCAAGGGGCGGGACGAGCTGTGCGCGGACCGCCTGCGGGAGATCAACAGCCGGAAAATACTGCCCGAGGCCTTGGCGGTCTCGAAGGCGTTCGGTGCCTCTGCCGCTGGCAATGCACTGTCAAGGGCGACACTGGGGGTGGCGCTGAAGCCGGTCCTTACCGAGGGCCGGACTGTAGATGACGCCATCAACGAGCTGTCTGACGTGGGACTCATTTGGGAGACGGACAACCCCTCGCTGTGGGAGTCGGGAATCCCGTCTCTTTGCGCCCACATCGCGAGGCGCGCGACGGCTGGCTGACGCAGGCGGGCCTTTCGGTCCGCCCGCCGGGACGGTCGCGCTTCCGGAAACGGCCCCGCCCGCGTCAGCGATGCCGTCGGTGTGCCGGGACAGCCCGAACGATGCCGCCGTTGCCGCGCGGCCGGGGGATCGGCGACCGTGTCGGGACCGCGCAACGGGATCGAGGCCTTGCGCACCCGCATCGGCGGCGACCTGACGCCCGCCGCCGCGTCCCCCAGGGGGTGCGCGGCCGCGGCCGGCTCGCCGGTCTCACCGATGTGGCCGCCATTCCGTTGCCGGTCGGGGGGCGGGAGGGGTGCCCACCCCGGTGAACCTCGCGTTCCCCGTCACCGGCGGGCATGCCACTCCTCTTCGGACGCCACGAGGTCGTCGTTGGGCACACCCGGCAAGGAGAGCGAAACCCCATGTCACCCCTGTCCCCCGACAGGCGCGGACGCGAAGGGGCGTTGGGTGCCGGGCAAGACTGCCAGAGGACGGGGTAGGTGGCGGGAAAAGTCGGCTATCATTCCGCCTGTGGGAACGAAGCGAAAAAACCCGTTCACGCCCGGCGCAGGGAAATCCCCCCCGCACCGGACGGGCCACGGGGATGCGGCGCACGGTCTGTTCGGGATGGCGGACTGCATTGGCCGCCGGAAGCCCGCCGGGGGAGCTATCCTGTGCGGTCCGCCCGGCGCCGGCAAGACGTCGCTGCTTGCCGAGATGCGCGAGAGGGCGGAAAAACGGAAGGTGCGCGTCATTGAGCTTGACACGAGACGGATGACTGGCAACCCCGATGAAAAACTTGGGAGAATGCTGGCCCCCTGGAGGTGGAAGCCCCTGCTGACGTTCAGGGGGCTGGTGTCCATGCTTCCTGGCGGAGGCGGGACGGGGTTGGGGTCCGGGCATATCGAGACAAGCCCCGCCGGCGTTGTGTTGCGCCTGCTCTTGAAGGACCCGCTGCTGGTGATCGTCGACGAGGCGCACGAGATGCCGCCCGACTTCGCCGGGGCACTGTTGCGGGCCGCCAAACGATGCGTCAGGTCCGGCCTCCCGTTGCTGGTGGTGCTTGCCGGCACGCCGGGGCTTCAGGCGGTCCTCGACCGTTCCCGTGCCGGCTTTTGGGTGCTTTCGGCCCGGATGGAGGTTGGGCGGCTGGAGACCAGGGACGACATCCGGGCCGCCCTGTCGGTCCCGGCGGAGAGGTCGGGGTTGCCGTTCGCCGATGACGCGCTGGATCTGTTGGTGGAGGAGAGCCAAGGCTACCCGTCCCTCATCCAGTTGGTGGGCAAATGGGCGTGGGAGGCCACCGTTGCGCGCGATCCCAACGCGGATCGCATTCGGCTGGAGGATGCCGAGGCTTGTGTGCCCGCGGCGCGCCAGGGGCGGGGCGAGTTGTATGCGGACCGCCTGCGGGAGATCGGCAGCCGGAAAATACTGCCTGAGGCCTTGGCGGTCTCGAAGGCGTTCGCCGTCCTCGGCGGCGGCGACGCGTTGTCGGAGACGGAGCTGGCGACGGCACTGGGGCCAGTCTTGACCAGGGACCGGAGTGTGCGTGACGCCATCGAGGGGCTGTTTGCCGTGGGGCTCATCTGGCAGACGGACGACCACTCGCTCTGGAAGCAGGGAATCCCGTCGCTTTGCAACCACATCGCGGAGTGTCCGGCGTCCAAGATCCGGTAGGCCCGTCGGTCTCTAGGCCTGCCCATCGGGATGGCCGCGTCTCGGGAACGGGAGCCCCTGTTCCGGGGCAGGCGACGGGATGTGTGACCGGGAAGCCCCACGCAACTCAGGGGCGCCACAATCCGCCCGTCCCCCTACTGGCGCACTCCAGCCAAATGTGTTGAGCCACGTCATCGCGTCGGCCCAGGTCGGGCGGGTCGGCTGGATGGAGGTCTCCGACCCTCCGGAGGACGGCATCGTCTTCATCGGCGGGGACGAGATCCACGTGCTGGTGCGGATCAACTCCGGGGCCTTGGAGTTCAGCCACTAGAACGGACCGCCGCGGCTGGCGATCAACATCGGCGCCAACACCCGTTACGCGACGGTGACCACGACGATGCCGTTGCGCGCCAGGACGACCTGCGCGCAGGACCGGGCCGACACCGCGGGCAGCGCACTCAGCAACAACCTGTGCTTCAAGTACACGGTGGTGGCGGCCGACCTTGACGAGGACGGCATCTCGATCGGGCCGGGCGCGCTCGACCCCAATGGCGCGACCTTCGGCGACAGCCGTGGCAGCAACCTCTACGCCGACCTG
>CAZZIL010000515.1:0-4503 GCA_964654265.1 uncultured Gammaproteobacteria bacterium
GTGCGGAAGATCATGGTCGACACGCTCAGGCGGCTCATCGAGGAAGGGCCCGACGAGCAGGAGCTGGCGAACGCCAAGGAGAGCTGGCGCAAGGGGTTCGCGCTGCGCCTGGACAGCAACCGGCGCGTCATGTCGTACATGGAGGTGATCGCGCATTACGGCCTCCCGCTGGACTACCCGGACCACGCCGCGCGCGAGATCGAGAAGATCGGCGCCGAGGACGTGCGCGACGCGCTACGGCGGCGGATCGACCCGTCGGCGCTGTCGGTCGTCGTCGTCGGGGCGTGACGCCCGCGGCCACGATCCGGATCATCGGCGGCACCGCGATGCGCCGGGAGCGGCGCGTGCGCCCGACGCTCGGTCGGGTGCGCGAGAGCCTGTTCAACCGTCTGGGCCAGGACCTGGACGGCAAGCGTTGCCTGGACCTGTTCGCCGGGACCGGGGCGCTCGGCCTGGAGTCGCTGTCGCGGGGGGCGGCGCACGCGTCCTTTGTCGACGTGTCGGCCGCTGCGCTGCGGCAGGTCCGCTCCAGCGCGGCGGCGCTGGGCTTCGCGCCCGGCAGCTTCCGCCTCCACCGCTGCGACGCGTTCCGCTGGCTGACGGGGACCCGCGGGCGCTTCGATATCGTGTTCGCGGACCCGCCGTACCGGCTGTCCGCCGACAGCGGCCGGTGGGCGCGGCTGTTGGAGTTGATCGCCGGGGTGTGCGAGGGATCGCGCACCGTCGTCTACTGCGAGGGCGGACGGGCGGCGGCGGCGCCCGGCGGATGGGCGGTGTTGCACTCCGAGTCGGCGGGCGCCGGGCGCTGGCGACTTCTGGCGCGCGAGCCCGGCGCGGGAGCGGGATGACCACCGTCGCGGTCCCGGGGACGTTCGACCCCATCACGCTCGGCCACGTGTCGCTGGTCGAGCGGGCGACGCGCACCTTCGGCGACACGCTGGTCGCGGTCGCCGCCGGGATCCACAAGCGCACCCTGTTCACGCTTGACGAGCGCGTCGCATTGGCGCGGGAGTGCTTTGCCGACAACCCCCTTGTGACGGTCGCCGCCGTGGAGGGGCTGCTGGTCGACTTCCTGCGCGAGCGCGAATGCAAGGTCGTGCTGCGCGGGCTGCGGGCGGTGTCCGACTTCGAGCTCGAGACGCAGCAGGCGTTCGTCAACAAGCGGCTGTATCCCGCCTTGGAGACCATGCTGGTGATGCCGGACCAGGCGTACACCCACATCCACTCCAGCCTGGTCCGCGAGATCGCCGTGCTCGGCGGCGACATCGGGGCGTTCGTGCCGACCCACGTGCGCGAACACGTGCTGCGCAAGGTCGCCGGCCGCGGCGGGGGGTAGGCCCATGGCGCTGATGATCACCGACGAGTGCATCAACTGCGACGTGTGCGAGGCGGCGTGCCCGAACACGGCGATCTCCATGGGCGAGGAGCACTACGTGATCAACCCGGACCGGTGCACCGAGTGTGTCGGACACTTCGACGAGCCCCAGTGCGTGGAGCTGTGCCCGGTGGCGTGCATCCCGCGCGACCCCTCACGGGTGGAGACCCAGGAACAGCTGCGCCAAAAGCACCTGGCGCTGGAGTCGGCCCGCGCGGGATGACCCCGGCAGCCGGCACGGCAAGTCCCCCGCCAAGGGCTTCCGTGACCACCCCGGTTGCGCGCCAAGCGGCCACGCACGCGCCAGTCCAGGCGGGGCGGGCATGTAAAATCGCCCAGGCAGGAGACGGGAGAGAGACCATGGCCACCAACCTTGACAACCTGATCGCCGGGGAATGGCGGGCGACCGGGGACCGAATCGAGGACGTCAACCCGTCGGACACCGGCGACATCGTCGGCCTGTGCGCCCAGGCGGACCGGAAGGACCTCGGGGAGGCGGTCGCGGCCGCCAGGGAGGCGGGGCCCGGATGGGCACGCGCCGGCATCGAGAAACGCCAGGAGGTCCTTGACAACATCGGCCGGGAGCTGATGGGGCGCTCGGCGGAGCTGGGCCGGCTGCTCTCGAGGGAGGAGGGCAAGCCGCTCGCCGAGGGGGTCGGCGAGGTCTACCGCGCCGGGCAGTTCTTCACCTACTTCGCCGCCGAGACGCTGCGCCAGATCGGCATGACCGCGGACTCGGTCCGCCCGGGAATCGAGATCGACGTCCGGCGCGAGCCGATGGGGACCGTCGCCGTCATCTCCCCGTGGAACTTCCCGGTCGCCACCGCGAGCTGGAAGATCGCCCCGGCCCTTGCGTTCGGCAACGCGGTCATCTGGAAGCCCGCGAACCTGGTGCCCGCCTCCGCCTGGTCGCTGGCCGACATCATCCGCCGCTCCGGGTTGCCAGCGGGGGTCTTTCAGCTAGTCATGGGACCGGGGGACGAGATCGGCGAAGGCCTCGCCGCCGACAGGGGCATCGACGCGCTGTCGTTCACCGGGTCAAGGGAGGTCGGAAAGCGGGTCGCGGCGGCGACCGCCGCCAACCTCACCCGGCACCAGCTCGAGCTCGGGTCGAAGAACGCGCTGGTGGTCATGGACGATGCCGACATCGACGGCGCGGTCTCCGCCGCCGTGGTCGGCGGCTACTCCGGGACCGGGCAGAAGTGCACCGCCTCCTCGCGCCTGCTCGTGCACGGGAAGGTCCACGGGGAGTTTGTCGGGCGGCTGGTGTCGGCCTTGGGGGCGCTGAGGGTCGGCAACGCCCTGGAGGAGGGGACGCAGATGGGCCCGGCGGTCAGCCAGGGGCAGCTCGAGTCGAACCTCCGGCACGTCGCCGACGCCGTCGGGGAGGGCGCGGAGCTCGCCTGCGGCGGCGAGCGGATCGAGCGCGGGACCCCGGGCTGGTACATGTCGCCCGCGCTGCTGCTCGGCACCCGCAACGGCATGCGGATCAACCGCGAGGAGGTGTTCGGCCCGGTCGTCGCCGTCCAGGAGATCGGGTCCTACGAGGAGGGCCTGCGCATCGCGAACGACACCGAGTACGGGTTGGTCTCCGGGATCTTCACCCGGTCGCTTGCCCGGGCGACGCATTTCCGGCGCAACGTCCAGACCGGCTGCGTGATGGTCAACCTGCCGACCGCGGGGACCGACTACCACGTGCCGTTCGGCGGGCGCAAGGACTCCAGCCTGGGACCGCGCGAGCAGGGACCGGCCGCCATCGAGTTCTACACCCAGATGAAGACGGCCTACACGAAGGCGGGCGACCCTTGACAGCGGCGGTCCCCCTCCCCTCCCCGCGCATCGATGGGCTGCAGTACGCGCGCTGGTCCCCGAAAGTGTTCGGGCAGATGCGGCAGGGGCGCCTCGACGCGGTGCACGCCACCGTCGTGTACCACGGGGGATTTCGCGAGGCGGTGCTCGGCATCGAGGAGTGGAACCGCCGGTTCGAACGTTTTGCCGACCTGGTCGTCCGCGGCCTCACGGCCGGGGATGTCGCCGCGGCCCAGGAGTCCGGGCGCACGGCCATCTTCCTCGGCTTCCAGAACCCCTCGCCGATCGAGGACGACCTCGGCCTGGTCGAGATCGTGCATCAGCTGGGGGTGCGCTTCATGCAACTCACGTACAACAACCAGTCGCTGCTCGCGGGCGGCTGCCACGAGGGCGAAGACACGGGCCTCACGCGCTTCGGCCGCGAGGCGGTGCGCGAGATGAACCGGGTGGGCCTCGTGGTCGACATGAGCCACTCCGGGGAGCGTTCCACGCTGGAGGCGATCGGGCTCTCCAGCCGCCCGGTCGCGATCACGCATGCCAACCCCCACGAATGGTCCCCGTCGCCGCGCAACAAGTCCGCCAACGTGCTGGACGCCCTGGCGGAGAGCGGCGGCATGCTTGGCTTTTCCCTCTATCCCCACCATCTCAGGGGCGGGAGCGACTGCGCGCTGGGCGACTTCTGCGCGATGGTCGCCAGGGAGGCCGAGGTCCGCGGCGTCGACCACCTGGGGATCGGGTCGGACCTCTGCCAGGACCGCCCGGACAGCGAGGTCGCCTGGATGCGCCACGGGCGCTGGGCGAAGGGCTCCCTCCCCGAGGAGAAGGCCCCGGAGAAATTCCCGCCCCCGCTTCCGTGGTTCAGGGACAACCGCGACTTCGGCAACCTCGGGGACGGGCTGAGAAAGGCGGGCTTCGGCGAGCAGGAGACCGCCATGATCCTAGGAGGGAACTGGCTCCGGTTCCTCGGCGAATCGCTCGGCCCACCGGGAGGGGACGGGCAGGCAACCCATGGGGGAGACTGACCCGCAAACGTGCGCGCGGGCCGCGTTGCGCCCGCCCGGTCTCGTCATGCGCCTTGGTCGCATGGGGGCGTTCCACCCGACCCGCATCAGCTTCACCCGCAGCCTGGTCCGGGCGCTGGGCGGACCCGGATGCGGCGTCCGCCGCACCCGGTGGGAAATGGACGGCAACGGCCACGGGCGGGCGGTGTACGTTGCCCGGATGTCCGGCCAGGACTTCTCCTTGTGCTGCTTCTCGCACGCCCTTGACCCGGCGAGGCGCACGGACCGGGTGATCGCCGAGGCGTGGGATTCCAGCTA
>CAZZIL010000516.1:0-4149 GCA_964654265.1 uncultured Gammaproteobacteria bacterium
TCACGGCGCTGGTGTACAAGCTCGCGCGCGCCGCCGAGAGCCAGTGGAAGCCGATGACCGGGCACAAGAAGCTTGCCCCGGTGTTCCGGTTCGTCCCCTACAAGGACGGCGAGGCACAGGGGCAAGAGGACGAGGCATGCGCCGCCGCCGCTTGACTCTCTGCACTACTTTAGGTTATATCTCCCAGTCGTTGCCCTTCTTGAGTTGCCTGAGCGGCTCGTGGAAGAGCCGGGTCCGGCTCTCCAGGAATCTCTGGTAGTTCTTGCCGATGTTGGACTTGCCGACAGCGACCAGGTCCTCGTGCGGCACCAGATGGGTCCGCAGCCGCTCGGCAATGTCGTCGTCCCTGACGTCCTCCCCGACACGGTCCCTGAGATGGTCGATGGGCGACGCGCCCGCCTGGGCGCGACCGACTCTTGACGTGGTGAGCAGGCAGTTCATCGCGCGCGCCTCGCCCGGCGAGTGGTGCGCCCCCCTCAGGCAGCTTGCCGGGAAGAGGTGGTGGTATCGCCGGCTCTTGACGTTGCTCCTCTTGGCCCGCTCGTTGGTCGCGATGTCGACCGCGCCCTTGCGCAGGGTGATCGCAAGCAGGGCGCGCGCCAGGCGCGAGACGCCCTTGGGCCAAGGGGCGGCCAGCAGCTTGGCGCCGTCTTCCGGCGACCAGGGGTACTCGACCTCCTCCTCGTCGAAGATGGGGATGTCGGACTCCTTCCTGGGGTCGTTGACCGCGGCGACCAGCCCCTTGTGGTCGGCATGCAGCAGGGTCGCCGCCGCCGCCTCGTAACGGTCGCTGAGGAACGCCCACCACAGGTAGCGCCGGACGACCTTGCGGGCCTTTGCCATGCCGTCGTCGTCCTTGGGCAGGTGCCGGTGCAGGGCCGGGAGCACCCGAAGGGGGACCTTCGACGGAAGCCGCTGCTCGTCCCAGATGCCCTCCTCGTCGAGCACGCCAAGCGCCCACCCGATCCCCTCGCTGATCCCGTCGGGGGATTCGACAGCCTCGCGCATGACATCGGGGTGGACGTAGTTGGACTCCGACGGGACCTTCCCGGCCCACAGGCAGGCGACCTTCATGACCAGGTCGCCGACATCGCTCTCCTTCGGGAGATACTGGTCGACCGCTGGCACCGTGTCCTTCACCAGCTCCACCGCGGTCCGCAGGTCTTGGTGCGCCTTGCTCTGCACCTCCCCCACGGTGATGTCGAACTTGGTCAGCTGGGTCGACGAGGTGTTGGTCTTGATGAACACATCGATGGCGGTGTCCCGCGAGGTGTCCGGCGGGAGCGCCAGGTACGGGATCTGGAAGTTGCGGATGCTCTCGCTCTTGTAGGCGATCTCCCGCTCAAGTTCGTGCGCCGTTTCGCTCCACGCCGGGACCTGCTTCTCCCCGTCGGTCCCGAGGGTGACTGCCTTGGCGGCCTCCCGGATCCACTCCCGCGTGTCCGGGGTGATGCGCCGGTCGCGGAAGAGCCGCAGGGGAATCAGGCCGCGGCGCAGGCACTCACCGGGCTTGCCCATCCAGGACCTGCCCGCCCTCTCCGCCGGGGGCCTCTTGTGGGACTTGATCCACGGGTCGTCGTCATCGTCCAGCCGGGTCTTCACGAAGAAGGTGCGCTCCTTGTGTTGGCCGGTCAGCGCCCGCCACAGGGCGACAATCCGCTGTTGCCCGTCGAGCAGCTGGTACTCGCACCTCTCGTTTGGGTCCGGCGCCCCGCCGCCGATCTTGTGGGGCTCGAACAGCAGGTTGTCCGGGTCGGCCACCTTCAGGAAGAGCAGGCACCCGACCGGCCGGTCCCGGATGATCGAGTCGAACAGGGTCTCGATCTTGTGGTGCGTCCACACCTCCCCCCGCTGGAAGTTGGGGAGCAGGATCGCCCCGCTCTCGACCAGGTCGAGCCATTCTGTCACCGGCTTGTGGTCCGCCCTGATTCCTGACATGTCGCGTTCTCCTTGAGTGGATGGGTGTGCTGGTGGCTCAGCGCCCGGCGCCGCGAAGCGCCGGGATCGCCCGCGAGATCTCGCCCGCGAGCAGGTCCACCTCGGCGTCCGTCGTGAAACGCCCGAACGAGACGCGCAGCGACGCCAGCGCCTGGGACTTGGTGAGACCCATCCCCGTCAGGACGTGCGAGGTTGCGACCTTCTCGGTCGTGCACGCCGAGCTGCTCGAGAGCGCCACCCCGGGGAGGGCGGCGAGAAGGTCGCGGCCGATCCCGCCGAAGCTGGCGCTCAGGATGTGCGGCACCTTGCCGGCGCGCTCGCCGTTGATCCGGGCGTCGCCCAGCGACTCGACGAGTCCCGCGACCCGGTCGTGCCAGGTGCTTGCAGACTTGGCCAGCCGATCGCGTTCCTTGGCCTGGATCTCGAACGCCTTGCCCATCCCGACAGCCAGCGGCGCCGGCACGGTCCCGGGCCGCAGCCCGCGCTCCTGGCCACCGCCGCTCGCCAGCGGCTGCAGCGCGGTGCCGCGTCGCACGACGAGGGCGCCGATCCCCTTGGGCCCGTAGACCTTGTGCGCCGAGAGCGACATCAGGTCCACAGGGATCCGCTTGATGCTGATGTCGACCTTCCCGGCGGCTTGCGCCGCATCGACGTGCAGGAGGGCGCCGGCGGCCTTGCAGATCTCGGCGATCTGCCCGATCGGCTGGACGACCCCGGTCTCGTTGTTGACCCACATCACCGACACCAGCGCCGGGGCCGCGCGCACCAGTGAGCGAAGCCGGTCGAGGTCGACCATGCCCATGCGGTTGACAGGCAGCACATCGACCGCGAACCCCTCCTTGCGCATGGCACGGGCCGTGTCGAGCACCGCGAGGTGCTCGGTCGAGACGGTGACCAGCCGCCGCGTGCGCCGCGCCGGGGCGCGCAGCGCCCCGCGGATCGCGAGGTTGTCCGCCTCGGTCGCCCCCGAGGTCCAGACAATCTCCGCCGGGCGCGCGCCGACGGCGAGGGCGACCCTTCGGCGCGCGGACTCCACCATCTCCGCGGCGGCGGTCCCGTGGCGGTGCTGCACGCTCGACGGGTTGCCGAAGGCGCCGTCCGGCCCGAAGTGCGGCAGCATCTCATCGAGCACGCGGTGGTCGGCCGGCGTGGTCGCCGCGTAGTCGAAGTAGGCGGGCCGGGCGCCCATCAGTCGGTGCACTCGCAGCTGAGGGTCGGGTCCTCCCGCAGCTCGATCACCGTCACCCGCCCGTTGCGGCCCCGGCGGGGGGCGGCCGCCCCGATCTTCCGGTAGCTCATGTCGCGCAGGCCGAACATCCCGAACGGCTGGGCGCCGTTTGCACCGCGCTTGCGCGAGCCGCGGCCGTACCGCTCCTCGAGGCCGGCCCACCACGCCAGCGAGTTCGGCGTCTTGCGCTTCCGGCACTCCGCTTGGATGCCCCCGGGAAGCTTGCGCTCGAACTCCCTCCTTCCCCGCTCGATCTCGGACAAAGCCCTCGGCCCCTTCAGGAAGCAGTAGACGCAGTTCGAGAGGTTCAGGTCCTCGGGCAGGTGGGGCCTCAGCCTCCCGGGCTGCCGCTCCCAGAACCGGAGCACCTGCCCCTGGTCGATCCCCAGGTTGAACAGTGGCGCGTACGAGTGCTCGCCCGGCGGTTGCGTGCCATGCCCGGGGGTGTGCTCCCCCAGGTTGCGGCGGACCATCCGCTGGTGGCGGGAGTCCTCGCCGGCGCGAAACCCGAGGAACGTGAGGAACGGCGCCGGGATCTCGCCGAAAAGGTGGCAGCGCCCGCCGAACACGCTGTGGCTGACGAGGTCGTTCACTTCGCCCGGCAGGGCCGCGCGCGTGAAGTCCCCGATGCGTTGCCGGGGCCGCCCGGTGGGGCGCCGCGACAGGAACTCCCACCGCGCCTCGGTCTCGGCATAGGACAGGGTCCCGCGGTTTGCGCGGTGGATGCGGTGCGCCTCGCGCGGGTCCGTCTTCGGCGCCCCGGCGTCGTGCCCCTGCTCCGGGAGGTGCGTGCGCGCCGCGAGCCAGTCGGCGAGGAACTCCCGGGTGACGAGCATCTTCATCAGGGTCGTGCACACCCGGGTGTGCACCGACGGGAGCATGTTGCCCCAGGCGACCGCCTCCTCGAACACCTCGCCGCGATGGCAGTAGCCGTCCGGGTTGGTTGCCGACAGCGGCCGGTCGTTGACCAGCCGGTAGGTGGG
>CAZZIL010000517.1:0-4987 GCA_964654265.1 uncultured Gammaproteobacteria bacterium
CCGGCCTCGGAGGAACGAGAGGACCTCCCCGGTCACGTCCCCGTAGCGCGGGTCGTCCGCCATGGTCGCCGGGGTGCCAAGCATGTGCATCACGCAAAGCGCGCACCCGGAATCGGCGACGGTCCCGATCACGCCCTCGCCGCGCAGGCCGTTGACGTCGTTGACCATGTGCGCCCCGGCGACCATGGCGGACGACCCGCGCTACGGGGACGTGACCGGGGAGGTCCTCTCGTTCCTCCGCGGCCGGCTGCGGGCGCTGCGGGACGCGGGCGTCGGCGAGGACCGGGTGTGCGTCGACCCCGGCTTCGGCTTTGGCAAGACGCTGGCGCACAACTGCGAGCTGCTCGCCCGGCTCGGCGACCTCGGCGCGCTCGGTCGCCCGGTGCTCGTCGGGCTGTCGCGCAAGAGCATGCTCGGCGCGATCACCGGGCGCGGCGTGGACGGGCGCCTGCCCGCCGGCGTCGCCGCGGCGACCATCGCGCTCGCGCGCGGGGCCGCCATCGTGCGCACGCACGACGTGGCGGCGACGGTCGACGCGGCGGCGGTGTTCGCCCACGTCGCCGCCGCGCAGGCCGGGACGCGCGCGTGACCGCCTATTTCGGCACCGACGGCATCCGCGGGCACGTCGGCCGCCCGCCGATGACGCCGGGGCTCATCCTTCGCCTCGGGTTCGCGATCGGGCGCGCGGCCGTCGACCGGTCGGGGGGTGCCCGCCCCCGCGTGCTCGTCAGCAAGGACACCCGGCTGTCGGGCTACATCGTCGAGTCGGCGCTGGAGGCCGGCATCGCCGCCTCCGGCGCGGAGGTCACGCTGTCGGGGCCGCTGCCGACGTCGGCGGTGTCCTACCTGACGCGGACGCTGAGGATGTCCGCCGGGATCGTGATCAGCGCGTCGCACAACCCGTACCGCGACAACGGGATCAAGGTGTTCGGCCCGGACGGCCGCAAGATCTCCGGCGAGGCCGAGGCGGAGATCGAGGCGCGCATGGCGGACGCCGGCGACCTGGTGTTCGACGACGACCCGGGCAAGGCGACCCGGCTCGGCGAGTCGAGCGGGCGCTACATCGAGTTCTGCAAGGGGACCTTCCCGCAGGACCTGGACCTGTTCGGGCTGCGCCTGGTCGTCGACTGCGCGAACGGCGCGGCCTACCGGGTGGCGCCGGCGATCTTCCGGGAGCTCGGCGCCGACGTGGTGGCGATCCACAACCGCCCGAACGGCCGCAACATCAACCTCGGGTGCGGGGTGGTGGCGCCGGAGTCCGCGCGCGACCGGGTGCTGGAGACCGGCGCGCACCTCGGGGTGGTGCTCGACGGCGACGCAGACCGCCTGCTGGTGGTCGACCGCCACGGGCGCCTCCACGACGGCGACGCGTTGCTCCACGTCCTGGTGCGGGACCGGGTCGACTCCGGGCGCGCGCCCGTCGGCGTCGTCGGCACCGTGATGTCGAACCTGGCGCTGGAGCGGCACGTGACCGGGCTCGGCATCGGGTTCGCGCGCACGCCGGTCGGGGACCGCCACGTCTGCGAGGAGCTCGCGCGCCGCGGCTGGGAGCTCGGCGGCGAGCCCTCCGGGCACGTCGTCATGCTCGACCGGCACGTCACCGGGGACGGGATCATCACCGCGCTGCAGGCGCTGGCGATCATGCGGCGCACCGGCCTGCCGTTCGACGGACTGGCCGAGGGGCACAACCCGGTGCCGGCGGCGGTGCGCTCCGTCGATGTCGTCGACAAGGCGGCGGCGCTCGCCCGCCCGCCGGTGCGCGACGCGATCCGCGAGGTCGAGCGCGAGCTCGGCGGCCGCGGCCGCGTGCTCGTGCGTCCGTCGGGGACAGAGGGGAAGATCCGCGTGCTGGTCGAGGGTGGCCTCGCCGCCGAGCGCATCGGCGAGCTGGCCGGCCAAGTTGCGGAGGCGATCAGGGGGGGCGGGCCGCCCGGCGCGTGACGGCCGGGTCGGGTTTCCCTTTCGGCGCCGCCTGGAATAGAATCGCGCGCGTCATGTCGCCGGTCCGCACACATCGCGAGCAGGGGCGGTCCCCGGGGGCGGCCGGGCGGGGGCTTGCGTGAAGCGGGTCATCGCCAACTTCCTGCTGGTGCTGCTGATCGGCGCGATGTCGCTGGAGTACAAGGACCAGCGGCTGGTCGACGCGGGCTTCTTCTCCCGCACGGAGCAGCTGCTCTACGACCTTCGGCTGGACCACCTTGCGGTTCCCCGTGACAGCAAGGACATCGTGATCATCGACATCGACGAGGTCAGCCTGGAGCGCATCGGGCGCTGGCCCTGGCGGCGCGACGTGATCGGCGACCTGATCAACCGGCTGGTCGAGGACCACGGCGTGCGCATGGTGCTCACCGACATCGAGTTCGCGGACCAGGACCTGGTGGGCGCGCAGATCATGGAGGACCTGAAGGACCGCTTCCAGTACGACCTGGCGGTGCAGTTCGCGATCGACCGGGTCGCGTCGAACTACGACTTCGACGCCCGTCTGTCGCAGGCGCTCGACGGCAAGAGCGTTCTGCTCGGCTACTCGTTCAACGCGTCGGAGACCAAGATCGCGGCGATCCCGTCGCCGTCGGTGCTCTTCGACCAGGAGCGCAACGCGGTCAGCCGGGAGGTCACCCGCGCCGCGTCCCGTGATCTGCTCTCGTTCGAGGGCTACCTCGGCAACCTGCGCGGGATCCTGACCTCGGCGCTCGCGGCCGGGCACGTCACGCCGATCGTCGACCAGGACGGCATCGTCCGCCGGATGCCGCTGATGATCGCGTTCCGCGGGGTGCCGTACGAGTCGCTGGGCGTCGCGGCGCTGCGCTACCAGGCCGGGCTGATGAACCCGGAGCCGATCCGGATCACCCGCGAGGACGGGGTGCTCAGTGCCGTCTCGGTCGGGGAGCGGGACATCCCGATCAACCGGGACGGGACGCTTTTCCTGAACTACCGGGGGCCGGCCGGGCCCCAGGGCGGGACGTTCCAGTACGTCTCGGCGGCATCGCTGCTGGAGGAGGCCCCGCCGGGCGGGAGCGCGTTGCGCAACAAGATCGCGATCCTGGGCTCGTCCTCGGTGCGGGTCGCCGAGACCTACGCGACGCCGCTGGGCCCGGACGTCCCCGGGGTCGAGCTGTTCGCGACCTTCCTCGCCGGGCTGCTGGAGGGGGATTTCCTCTACCGCCCGACGGACCTCTGGCTGAAGGAGGCGGCGCTGTACCTGTTCCTGGGGCTCGCGCTCGCGGGCGCCCTCCCGTTCCTGGGCCCGCTGCTCTCGGTGCTGGTGGTCGCGGTCGTGACCGTCGGGGTGACGTACCTCAACCTCGCGTTCTGGGAGAGCGACCGGCACGTCTACCAGATCTTCCCGTTCCTCGTGATGATCTTCACGCTGTTCATCTGGAGCCTGAGCATCGGGTTCCTGATCGAGTACCGCTCGACGCGGCAGATGGGCCAGGTGATGGGGCAGTACCTGCCGCCGGCGCTGGCGCGGCGCATGACGAAGAGCAAGCGCAGCATCACGGACCTGAAGGGCGAGGAGAAGGAGCTGTCGATCCTGTTCTCGGACGTGCGCGGGTTCACGTCGATCTCGGAGCGCTTGGACCCGCAGGAGCTGTCGCTGTTCATGAACCGGATGCTGACGGCGCTGTCGGAGCGCATCCACGCGCACAACGGCACGATCGACAAGTACATCGGCGACGCGGTGATGGCGTTCTGGGGCGCGCCGCTCGACGACCCGGAGCACGCGCGCCATTCCGTGATGTCGGCGCTGGAGATGCAGGCCGCGATAGCGAAGCTGTCGGACAGCGTGGAGAAGCAGAACCTGCCGCCGTTGCGGATGGGGGTCGGGATCTGCACCGGGCACGCCCGCGTCGGCAACATGGGGTCCAACATCCGCCTCAACTACACGGTGATGGGGGACTCGGTCAACACGGCGTCGCGGCTGGAGGGGATCACGAAGTACTACGACGTCCCGATCGTGGTGTCGGACCGCACCGCCGAGAGCATCCCGGAGAGCGCCGGGATCGTCTTCCGCGAGGTCGACACGATCCGGGTGAAGGGCAAGGAGCGGCCGATCAAGATCTACCAGCCGCTCGGGCTGCGCTCGAAGCTGACCAGCTACGTCGTCGCCGCCACCGACGAGTTCCACCGGACGCTCGAGATGTACAAGAACAAGGACTTCGAGAACTGCCTGGCGTCGCTCAAGGCGCTGGAGGAGCAGTTCCCCTCGGACGGCCTGGTGAAGACCTACGTCGGGCGCGTCGAGAGGATCCTGGAGCAGCCCGTGCCCCAGGACTGGGAGCCGATCTGGAACTTCGTGACCAAGTGACACCGGTCGCGGAGCCAAAGGAGGGAACATGAGACTGCGGATACTGGGATGCAGCGGCGGCTACTCCAAGGGGCGCCACACGACATCCGCCCTGATCGACGACGACATCATCCTGGACGCCGGCACCGGGGTCGGGACACTGCCGCTGGACTCGCTCAAGCGGATCAAGAACGTCCTGGTGACGCACAGCCACTTGGACCATGTCGGGTGCCTGTGCTTCCTGGTCGACCACTTCCTGGAGGACCTGAAGGCCCCGACCCGGATCTACTGCCTGCCGCACACGGCGGCCGCGATCCGCGAGAACATGATCGGCGGGCGGCTGTGGCCGGAGATCGAGCCCGTCAAGGTCAACGGGATCCACATCCTGGAGATAGTGGAGGTCGAGCCGTACAAGCCGTTCAAGGTGGCGGGGCGGAAGTTCACGCCGTTGCCGGTGGACCACGTGGTGCCGTCGGTCGGCTACGCGTTGCACGGGTCCAAGGGGGTGTTCCTCTACGTCTCCGACATGCTTGACGCCGAGCCCCGGTTCTGGAAGTGGGTGAACTCGCGCAAGGACATCCTGCACATCGCGGTCGAGGCGTCGTTCCCGAGCCGGATGGAGGACCTGGCGGTGCTGACCAAGCACCTGACCCCGAAGCTGCTCCAAGGGGTGCTGGCGAAGATCAAGCCGAAGTCGCCGCC
>CAZZIL010000518.1:0-11673 GCA_964654265.1 uncultured Gammaproteobacteria bacterium
GCTGTTCGCCGATCTCGGGCACGAGGTTGGGGAGGCGGCCCCGGTCGCGGACCATCCCGGGATGATGCTTGCCTGGACACGGATTGTCGCCTGCGGGACCGCCCTGTGGGTCCGGCAGGCGTTGCAACGCAAGGGGCGGGATCTCCGGCCCGGGGAGATCGAGGGGGTGACCCAAGGCGCCTGCGAGCTCGCGCGCGAGGTGAGCGGCGACCTCTACCTCGAGTCCGTCACCAAGGTGCACTCGTACGGAAGGGAGATGGAACGCTTCTTCGCCGAGGGCGGCCCGGACGTGCTGGTGTCGCCCACCCTTGCGGAGCCCCCGGCCAAGGTCGGCCGGTTCGCGCCCACCAACACCGACTTTGTCGACTACCGGATGGGCAAGGAGGGCATCTTCCCCTACTCTCCCTTCACCGCCTGCTTCAACGCGTCCGGGCAGCCGGCCGCGTCCCTTCCGTTGCACCGGACCGGGGACGGGCTCCCGGTCGGGGTGCACGTGGCGGCGCGCTTCGGGGCGGACGAGCTCCTGATGTCGCTCTGCGCACAGGCCGAGCAGGCGCGCCCCTGGGCGGACATCCGGCCGAAGCCGCTGTCTTCCCGGGAAGAGCGGGAGGGCAACGGGTAGTCCCCGGTCCTGGCGAGGCATGGAGCGGCCCCGGCAGGCCGACCCGACCGGGCTTGGCGCGTGGGAGGTCGCCGACCTGATCGCCCAGGGGCGAATCTCCTGCGTCGGCCTGATGGAGGCCTGTCTCGACCGGATCGCCGCGGTCGGCGACGGGATCAACGCGATCGTCGCGCTGCGCGGTCGCGATGCGCTGATGGCCGAGGCGGCCGCAGTCGACGGTACCCCGCCGCGCGGACGACTGCACGGGCTTCCCTACGCGGCGAAGGACCTGGTCGAGGTCGAGGGGCTGCCGACCACCCACGGGTCGCCGATCTTCCGGGACCATGTCTCGACCGCCGACGACCTTCTGGCCGCGCGCGTGCGCGCGGCCGGCGCGATCTTCATCGGGAAGACCACCACCCCCGAGTTCGGCCTGGGCTCCCACACGCACAGCCCGGTGCACGGGGTCACGCGCAATCCCCACAACCTGGCCAAGTCGGCCGGCGGCTCCAGCGGCGGCGCCGCGGCCGCGCTGGCCGCGCGCATGCTCTGGGTCGCGGACGGTTCCGACATGATGGGGTCGTTGCGCAACCCGGCCGCGTTCAACAACGTCTACGGGTTCCGTCCCAGTCACGGCCTGGTGCCGGGGATCCCCGGGGGCGACATGTCCCTGGACGGGCTGTCCACCGCCGGGCCGATGGGACGCTCTCCCCGGGATGTCGCGCTGCTCTTGGATGTTATCGCCGGTCCCGATCCCCGGGTCCCCCACTCCGTGCCCCGGGAACCCTCCTACGAGGCGGCCTTGGGAGATCCCGGCAAAGGGTTCCGGATCGGCTGGCTCGGCGACTGGGACGGGTTCTTCCCGGTGGAGCCCGAGATCGTCGGGCTGTGCGAGCAGGCCCTCCGTGCGCTGGAGAGGGAGGGGTGCGCCATTGTGCGGGCGGTCCCCGACTTCGACCCGGCCCGACTCCTGCGCGCCTGGCACGTGTTGCGCAGCCGGTCCGTCGCGTGCGATCTCGCCCGGCATTACGACCGTCCGGGCGAGCGGGCGCTGCTCAAGCCGGAGGCCGTCTGGGAGATCGAGACCGGCCGCGGGTTCGGCGCCGAGGAGATCCGCGCGGCAGACGCTGTCCGCTCGGAGTGGTCCGCCGCGCTGGCCCGGCTGCTCGCGGACCTGGACGCGCTGGCGATGCCAAGCGCCCAGGTGTTCCCGTTCGATGCCGGGCTGGACTGGCCCCGGCGCGTGTGCGGCGCCGAGATGCGGAGCTACCGCCAGTGGATGGAGATTGCAGTGCCCGCGTCGCTGGCGGGGGTTCCCGCGCTCGGCGTCCCGGTGGGGTTCGGCCGTGAGGGTCTCCCGGCCGGCATGCAGCTGGTCGGTCCCAAGGGCGCGGACCTGCACGTCCTGCGGATCGGGCACGCCTACCACCACGCGACCGACTGGCCGTCGCGGCGGCCTCCCCCGCTTTGACGCCCGGGGCTCGGCTGATCGTTGCCGGGCGGGATTCGGTCCCGCGTGCCGGGAGAGCGGGCGCCACCCCACCCTGTTATAAAATATGCGCGGAACAGACGACCATGACAGGAACCTCCCTTCCCGGACCGCGGGAGCTCCGCCTCCCTGACGGACGGTCCTTCAACTACCACTCCCTTCCCGACTTGGAGACGGCCGGGCTTGGCGCGGTCTCGCGCCTGCCGGTGAGCATCCGGGTCGTGCTCGAGTCGGTGCTTCGCAACTGCGACGGCGCCCAGGTCACCGAGGACCACGTGCGCTCGCTCGCCGGCTGGGCGCCCAACGGAGCGCGCACGGAGGAGATCCCGTTCAAGGTGGCGCGGGTGGTGTTGCAGGACTTCACCGGCGTGCCGTTGCTGGCCGACCTGGCCGCGATGCGCGACGCCGCGGTCGCGCGCGGGGACGACCCGGCGCGGGTCGAGCCCCTGGTCCCCGTCGACCTGGTGGTGGACCACTCGGTCCAGGTGGACCGCCACGCCTCGGCGGACGCCCTTCGCCTGAACATGGAGATCGAGTTCGAGCGCAACCAAGAGCGCTACAAGTTCCTCAAGTGGGGGATGAACGCCTTCGAGACCTTCCGGGTGATCCCCCCGGGCGTCGGGATCGTGCACCAGGTGAACCTGGAGCACCTGGCGACCGGCGTGGTCGAGCGCGATGGGATGGTCTTCCCGGACACGCTGGTGGGGGCCGACTCGCACACCACCATGATCAACGGGATCGGCGTGGTCGGGTGGGGCGTCGGAGGCATCGAGGCCGAGGCGGCGATGCTCGGACAGCCGGTCAACTTCCTCACCCCGGACGTGGTCGGCTTCCGCCTGGTCGGCGAGCTGCGCCCCGGGACGACGGCGACCGACCTGGTGCTGACCGTCACCGAGATCCTCCGGCGGGAGTCCGTGGTCGGGAAGTTTGTCGAGTTCTTCGGCGAGGGGGCCCGATCGCTCTCGGTCCCCGACCGCGCGACCATCGGCAACATGGCCCCGGAGTACGGGGCCACCATGGGGTTCTTCCCCGTCGACGAAAAGACGCTGGAGTACTACCGGTCCACCGGGCGCGACGAATCCCTGGTCGGGATGGTGCGCGCGTACTTCGAGGCCCAGGGGATGTTCGGCATCCCCGGTGACGGCGAGTGCGACTACACCAAGGTGGTCGAGCTCGACCTGGGCACGGTTCGGCCGAGCGTGGCAGGTCCCAGACGACCGCAGGACCGGATACCGCTCGACGGGCTCAAGGAACGCTTTCTCGAGTTGCGGTCCGCCCCGCAGGAGTCGGGCGGCTACGGGAAGGCCGCGGAGGATGACGCGGACGTGACTGTCGAGGGGGAGGACTTCACCGTCCGCGACGGCTCGGTCCTGATCGCCGCGATCACCTCGTGCACCAACACATCGAACCCGAGCGTGCTGCTCGCCGCCGGGCTGCTCGCGAAGAAGGCGACCGCGCAGGGGCTGCGCGTCCACCCCCGGGTCAAGACCTCGTTCGCCCCGGGATCCCGCGTTGTCACGGACTACCTGGCCCACGCCGGGCTGCTCGACAACCTTCAGCAGCTCGGCTTCCACGTGGTCGGCTACGGCTGCACCACGTGCATCGGCAACTCCGGCCCGCTCGACCCTGCGATCGAGAAGGCGGTGGTCGACAACAACCTGGTCGCCGCGTCGGTCCTCTCCGGAAACCGCAACTTCGAGGCTCGCGTCCACCAGAGCGTCAAGGCGAACTTCCTGATGAGTCCCCCCTTGGTGGTCGCGTTCGCGATCGCCGGGCGGGTCGACATCGACCTTGACCGCGAGCCGATCGGGGAGAACCTCGACGGCAAGCCGGTCTATCTTCGGGACGTGTGGCCGACCAACGAGGAGATCGCGGCGGAGATGGGCGTGGCCGCCGACCCCGAGGGCTACCGCCGGCGCTACTCGGCCGACTCCGGCGTGGACCTGCCGCTGTGGGACGCGATCGACGCGGGCTCCGACCCGATCTACTCGTGGGACGACTCGTCGACCTACATCCGGCGCCCGCCGTTCTTCTCGCTCACGAAGGCGGACCACTCGGCCGGCATCCGCGATGCGCGCGCGCTGGCGGTCTTCGGCGACGTTGTCACCACGGACCACATCAGCCCGGCGGGCGCGATCAAGCCGTCGTCCCCGGCCGGTCTGCACCTGAGGTCCCGCGGGGTCTCCGTCTCCGAGTTCAACAGCTACGGGTCGCGGCGCGGCAGCCACGAGGTGATGATGCGTGGGACCTTCGCCAACGTGCGCATCCGCAACTTGATGCTGCCGGGCACCGAGGGCGGGATCACCGTCCACCTGCCGGGCGGCGAGGAGATGCCGATCCACGATGCCGCGATGCTCTACCAGCGCGAGGGGACGCCCCTGGTGATCTTCGCCGGCTCGGAGTACGGGACGGGATCCTCCCGGGACTGGGCGGCCAAGGGAACCAGGCTGCTCGGCGTGCGGGCCGTCGTCGCGAAGAGCTTCGAGCGCATCCACCGCAGCAACCTGGTCGGGCTCGGCGTGCTGCCGTTCCAGTTCGCCGAGGGCGAGGACGCCGGGACGCTCGGACTGACCGGGCGGGAGACGTACGACATCACGCTGGACGGCGGGGTGCGCCCGCGCGGCTCCGCCACCCTGCGGATCAGGGGCGAGGACCACACGGAGCGGACCGCCAAGCTGCTCCTGCGGGTCGACACCCCCAGCGAGGTCGAGTGCCTGGAGCAGGACGGCCTGCTCCCGCTCGTCCTGGGAAGATTGTTCGAGACCGAGAAGGTGGAGTAAGGCCATGGAAACCGCCGTCATACAGTTCTCGCAGTTCGACCGGCTGGCCGACCACGACTGCACGGGGCGCATTGTCGAGGCGCGCAAGGCGCTCGGCGACCGCGCGGTGCTGCTGGCGCACCACTACCAGCGCATGGACGTCTACTGCCACGCGGACCTCACCGGCGACTCGCTGCGGCTGGCGCAGCTGGCCGCGGAGACCGACACCGGGATCATCGTCTTCTGCGGCGTGCACTTCATGGCGGAGGTCGCGGACATCCTGACGAGGCCCGACCAGGTCGTGGTCCTGCCGGACCTCGCCGCCGGGTGCTCGCTCGCCGACATGGCCTCGCTCGCCAAGGTCGAGCGCGCCTGGCGCCAGCTCTCCCGGCACTTGGACCCGGACGAGCGGATCACGCCGATCACCTACATCAACTCGGCGGCGGACCTGAAGGCCTTCGTCGCCGACCACGGCGGTTGCATCTGCACCTCGTCGAACGCCCGCAAGGTGCTTGAGTGGGGGTTTGCGCAGCGCGAGAAGGTGCTGTTCTTCCCGGACCAGCACTTGGGTCGCTACACCGCGCGGACCATGGGCGTCGACCCGGCGGACATCGTTGTCTGGGAGCCCGACAAGCCCGACGGCGGGCTGTCGGCGGAGCAGATCGAAAGCGCCCGCGTGATCCTGTGGGACGGGTTCTGCAACGTGCACCAGATGTTCCGGCCGGAGCACGTCGCGAAGTTCCGGGAGGCGCACCCCGACGGCAAGGTCATCTGCCACCCCGAGTGCGCGTACGAGGTGTGCGAGCTCGCCGACTCGGTCGGCTCGACCGCCCGCATCCTGGAGACCGTCAAGGCCTCGGAGCCCGGCGCGCACTGGCTGGTCGGCACCGAGCTCAACCTGGTCGAGCGCCTCGCGAGCGAGATGAAGCCGCTCGGCGTGAGCGTGCAGTTCATGTCGCCGATGGTCTGCATGTGCTCGACGATGGCGCGCATCGACCCGCAGCACCTTGCCTGGTGCTTGGAGAACCTGGCCGACGACAACGTCGTCAACCGCATCACCGTACCCGAGAAGGTCGCCAAATCGGCACAAGTCGCGATTGACCGGATGCTCAGCCTGGTGTAGGCGCGCCGTGCATCACACACCGACACCGCACGGGACGACCATCCTGTGCGTGCAGACCGACGCGGAGGTCGCCATGGGGGGCGACGGCCAGGTGACGCTGGGCGACACCGTTGTCAAGGACACGGCCCGCAAGATCCGTAGGCTGCGCGACGGGCGGATCCTCGCCGGCTTCGCCGGCGCGACGGCGGACGCCTTCACGTTGCTGGACCTGTTCGAGAGCAAGCTGGAGAAGCACCAGGGGCAGCTGGTGCGGGCCGCGGTCGAGCTCTCGAAGGAGTGGCGGACGGACCGCATCCTGCGCCGGCTTGACGCGATGCTCGCGATCGCCGACGCCGAGCAGCAGCTGGTCGTCACCGGCTTCGGCGACGTGATCGAGCCGGAGTCGCGCGTGATGTCGATCGGCAGCGGCGCCTCGTACGCGCGCAGCGCGGCGCTGGCGCTCACGCGCCACACGGCGCTCGGCGCCCGGCAGGTCGTCGAGGAGTCGCTCGGGATCGCCGCGGACATCTGCATCTACTCCAACCGGAACTTCACCATCGAGACCATTGACGCCCATGGGTAAGACAAGGGACACGCGGCTGACGCCGACCCGCATCGTCCAGGAGCTGGACAAGTTCATCGTCGGCCAGCAGGCGGCAAAGCGCGCGGTCGCCGTGTCGCTGCGCAACCGCTGGAGGAGGCTCAAGGTGCGCGAGCCGCTCAGGAGCGAGATCACCCCGAAGAACATCCTGATGATCGGCCCCACCGGCGTCGGCAAGACGGAGATCTCCCGGCGGCTGGCGAGGCTGACCAAGGCGCCGTTCGTCAAGGTCGAGGCGACGAAGTTCACCGAGGTCGGCTACGTCGGCCGCGACGTCGACTCGATCATCCGCGAGCTCGCCGACGTCGCCGTCGACCAGGTGCGCGAGGAGCAGGAGCGCCAGGTGATGAACCTCGCCGAGTTCCAGGCCGAGCAGCGGCTGCTGGACCACCTGCTCCCCGACTCCCGCGGGAACAAGAAGATGGAGCGCACCCGCGAGGAGATGCACCAGAAGCTGATCGACGGCGAGCTGGACGACAAGGTGATCGAGGTCGAGGTGACGAGCACGCCCCAGCTCGACATCCTGCCGCCGCCCGGGATGGAGGAGTTCTCCTCCAGCCTGCAGGGTGTGCTCCAGCAGTTCGGGGGCGGCAAGACCAAGAGGAAGGCGATGACCGTGCGCGACGCCTTCTGGGTGTTCACCGACGAGGAGACCGACCGCCTGATCGACCACAGCGAGAGCAAGAACATCGCGCTCGCCCGCGTCGAGGAGAAGGGCATCGTCTTCATCGACGAGATCGACAAGATCACCATGTCGAGCGACCGGGTCTCGGTCGACATCTCGCGGCACGGCGTCCAGCGCGACCTGCTTCCGCTGATCGAGGGGACCAACGTCTCGACGAAGCACGGCATGGTGCGCACCGACCACATCCTGTTCATCGCCAGCGGGGCGTTCCACCTGAGCAAGCCGTCCGACCTGATCCCGGAGTTCCAGGGACGATTCCCGATCCGCGTCGAGCTGTCGCCGCTGTCGGTCGGCGACTTCGCGCGGATCCTGTCGGAGACAGACGCCTGCCTGGTCAAGCAGTACACCGCGCTGTTCGCCACCGAGGGGATCAAGCTGTCGTTCCCGGACGCCACCGTGCGGGCGATCGCCGAGTACGCCTGGCAGATCAACGACAAGACTGAGAACATCGGCGCGCGGCGCCTCTACACCATCCTGGAGAAGCTGCTCGACGACCTCTCCTTCCGGGCGGACCTCCTGGCCAAGGAGCACGGGAAGGGGCACGAGGTCACGATCACCCCGGAGATGGTCGAGGCGGAGTTCTCCAAGATCGCGCAAGACTACGAGCTGGCACGCTATGTCCTTTGAGGCATCCCCCGCCACCCGTCGGCACGCGCCCAGGCGCGCACGCCTGGCGGCGCTCGCCGCCGCGCTGCCCCTGATGGTCGCGGCGGCGCAGGCCGAGCTCCCCGACTTCACGGCCCTCGTGCGCGACCAGAGCGCCTCGGTCGTCAACATCAGCACCACGGAGACTGTGCGGCGCGAGGGCCCGATGCTCCTGTTCCCGTTCGAGTTCGCGCCGGGTCCCCGGCAGAACCCGCGGCGGCAGTTCGAGGTCACCTCGCTCGGTAGCGGCTTCATCATCACCAAGGACGGCTACATCCTCACGAACAACCACGTCGTCGAGGGCGTCGACAAGATCACGGTCAAGCTCTCCGACAACCGGGAGTTCGAGGCCAGGCTCGTCGGGTCGGATCCCCAGACCGACGTCGCCCTGCTGAAGATCGACGTCGACGAGGACCTGCCAGTGAGCCGGATCGGCGATTCCGACAACCTAGCGGTCGGCGAGTGGGTCGTCGCGATCGGCTCGCCGTTCGGCTTCGAGCAGACGGTGACCGCCGGGATCATCAGCGCGCTCAACCGGCGGCTGCCGCGCGAGATCTACGTGCCGTTCATCCAGACCGACGCGGCGGTCAACCCCGGGAACTCCGGCGGCCCACTGATGAACCTAGACGGCGAGGTGATCGGGATCAACGCCCAGATCTTCTCGCGCACCGGGAACTTCGCCGGGCTCTCGTTCGCCATCCCCATCAACATCGCGATGGACATCCAGGCCGAGCTGCGCGACACCGGCACGGTCAAGAGGGGGCTGCTTGGCGTGCACTTCGGCCCGGTGACCCCGGAAACCGCGCGCGCGTTCGGCCTCGACACGCCGCGCGGCGCGCTGGTCAACCAGGTGGTCGAGGAATCGCCCGCCAAGCGGGCCGGCATCCTTCCCGGGGACATCATCGTCGAGTTCAACGGGACGCCGGTCGATGATTCGTTCGACCTCCCCCGGATGGTCGGCGCGGTGCGCCCCGGCGAGACCGTCTCCCTCACCGTCTGGCGGGACGGCGCCGAGGTGGCGCTGACCGCGACGATCGGAGACGCCAGCGGCCCGTCCGAGACCGACGTGATCGGACTCAAGCTGGAGAACGTGCCACGGGACGAGCTGGAACGGCTCGGGATCACCGGCGGGGTGCGGATTGTGGGCTTCTCAAGCGACCCGGAGGACCTCCCGGCGGGGGGGCGCAACCTGTTGCAGGGGGACATCATCGTCAGCGCGAAGATCAACCAGCGCGAGGTCAAGATCGACCGGGTGGGCGACTTGGCCGACGCGATCCGCACGGCGAAAAGCCCGTTCATCGCCCTGCTGATCCAGCGCGGCGGCAACCGCACCTTCTACGTTCCCTTGAGGCTTCCGGAGCGGTGAGTTCCTCCCCGCCCCTTGGGCGGGGGCGGCCGCCCTGCCCGGCCTATCGCGCGAGTCCCTTGGCGATTTCCGTGGCGAAATAGGTCAGGACGCAGTCCGCGCCGGCCCGGCGTAGCGCGACGACCGTCTCCAGGCGCGCCCGGTCGCGGTCGATCCAGCCGTTCGCCGCCGCGGCCTCGATCATCGCGTACTCCCCGGACACCTGGTAGGCGAACACCGGAACCGGCACGGCCGCGCGCACGGCCGCGATCACGTCCAGGTAGGGAAGGCCCGGTTTCACCATGACGATGTCAGCGCCCTCGCCGACGTCCAGCCGGACCTCCTTGGCGGCCTCGCGGACGTTCCTCGGGTCCATCTGGTACGTCTTCTTGTCGCCCTTGAGGTTGGCGGCCGACCCGATCGCGTCCCGGAACGGGCCGTAGAACGCCGAGGCGTACTTGGCCGCGTACGAGAGGATCAGCGTGTCGTGGAACCCCTGCTCCTCCAGCGCCCCCCGGATCCTCGCGACCCGCCCGTCCATCATGTCGGACGGCGCCACCATGTGGGCTCCCGCCCCGGCAAGGCACAGCGCCTGGCGGACGAGTGCGTCGACGGTCTGGTCATTCATGATCACGCCGTCGGGCGACAGAAGCCCGTCGTGCCCGTGGGTGGTGTACGGGTCCAGCGCAACGTCGGTGATCACCGTCAGCTCGGGATAGCGCCCCCGAAGCTCGGAGACCGCCCGGGGGACGAGCCCCTTCCCGTTCCAGGCCTCCTCGGCCCCGTCGCTCTTGTCCTCCTGCGGGACCGCCGGGAAGACCGCCATGGCGCGCACGCCGTGCCGCAAGGCTTCGCCCGCCGCGCGGTCCAAGCCGGAGAACGACAGGCGGCACACCCCCGGCATCGACCCGATCGGCTCGTCGGCGGCGCCGTCGTGGACGAACACCGGCAGGACCAAGTCGGACGCGTCGACCTTCGTCTCCGCCACAAGGTCCCGGACCGAGGCCGACGTTCGCAACCGCCGGGCGCGAACCGCCGGGAACCTCATGCGGTGAAACCCACCGCGTCGATGGCTTCGTTCAGCGTCTTCCCGTCGACGTTGCGCTCGACGTAGGCGTCGCCGATCCCCCGCAACAGGACGAAGCGCCGCCCGGAGGCGTCGAACTTCTTGTCGACGGCCATCGACGCCATCAGCTTGTTCTTGACGGCGTACGGGAACACCGTCGGGAGACCGAGCGATTCGAGCAGGGATTTCACCGACCGGGAGTCCGCCTCGGAAAACCCGGAGACGCGCACCGAGAGGTCCGCCGCGGTGACCAGCCCGATCGACACCGCCTCCCCGTGCAACAGGCGCCGGTAGTCGAGCGCGTTCTCGATCGCGTGCCCGAAGGTGTGCCCCAGGTTGAGCAGCACGCGGGTCTCGCCCTGCTCGAAGACGTCCTTGGAGACCACGTCCGCCTTGCGGGCGATCGACCGGCGCACCGCCTCCTGCACGACCGCCTCCTCCCGCTGAGCCAGCTGCGCCCCGTTCTCGCGCACCCACCCGAAGAAGTCGTGGTCGAACGCCAGGCCGTACTTGACCACCTCGGCCAGCCCCGACAGGTACTCCCGTTCCGGCAAAGTCCCCAGGACGTCCAGGTCGCAGAACACCGACAGCGGCTGATGGATCGTGCCGACCAGGTTCTTCCCCATCAGGTGGTTGATCCCGGTCTTGCCGCCGATCGCCGAGTCCACCTGCGCGAGGAGCGTCGTCGGGATGTGGCACAGGGCCACGCCCCTCAGCAACGTCGCGGCGACAAACCCCGTCAGGTCCCCGACCATCCCGCCGCCGAAGGCGACGACCAGCGAGTCGCGCCGGAAGTTCTTCCCAAGCAGGACGCCCATGATCCGGGAGTACTCATCCAAGCTCTTGGAGGTCTCCCCGGAGGGGACCGTGACGACCTCGATCCCGGGGATGGCCCCGACGGAATCGAGCAGGCGCCGAAGGTGCAGGTCCGCCACGACGTCGTCGACGACGATCGCCACGCGCGAGACCGCCCGCTCCCGGATGAACTTCCCGGCCTCGTCCAGGATGCCCTTGCCGACGTGCACGGGGTAGCTCTCGCCGTTGCTGGTCCGAACCTCGATCGGGGTCTGTGTCATGGGCGCCTCCGGGCCTCCAGCCGGCCAAGGACCTCGTCGGCGATGTCCTGCTTGGACGTCACGGCCGAGCCGATCTCGATGCGCTCGTCGGCGACCCCGGCGTACAGCGCGTCGCGCTCCCGCAACAGGTCGCCGAGCAGCTGCCCCGTGTCTCTCCCGTTCTCCAGCAGCGGCCGCCGCACCTTGCTGTCGGCAAGGCGTTGCGCAAGGACCGGCGCGGAGGCCGACAGGTAGAACACCACGCCCATGCCGCGCAACAGCCCGCGGTTGTCCTCCGAGAGCACCGCCCCGCCCCCGGTGGCGA
>CAZZIL010000519.1:0-6149 GCA_964654265.1 uncultured Gammaproteobacteria bacterium
GAACACGGTGGACTCGTCCGGGGTGTCCTCCGGCCGCAGGGTGAGGCGCATGGGGACCACGCGGCCGTCGATCTCCCGCTCCTGGTCGAAGGTGATGGTGCGGACCAGCGCGCCGTCCTCGTCGTAGTAGAGGGCGCTGACCGGCGCGAGCGTGCCTTGGTCGACCAGGGTGACCACGCGGCCCCAGACGACCGCCGCATCGGGCCGGGGGAACGACGTCAGCTCGTAGATCTGGCGCCCGTCCCTCTCCCCCTCGAACGTCAGCCGGGAGTCGTAGTCCTCCTCGTAGGTGTTCTCCTTCACCAAGTCGTCGTTGGTGAAGTGGCTGCCCATCCAGGAGCCTCCCATCATGCTCGACGGCACCTTGGTCACCCGGTCGATCTTCGGCAGGTAGTTCCAGATGTTTTCCCCGACCTTCAGGGTGGCGATCCCCCGGTCCTTGACCGGCTCGCGGATGCGGACCAGCGACAGGTCCTTGCCGAGGGACCATGCCTCCATCGCCATCGAACGCTCGTAGCGCAGGGTCTTGACCGACATCGACATGACGGCGTGGGAGGTCTCCCCGCGCCACAGCCGGTCGATGCGGCGCATCAGTTCGTTGGCATCGACGGCCCCGGCGGACGACACGCAGAGGACTGCCAGCAGGGCGGGGGCGAGGCGCCGCGCCGCACGCGGCGGTCCGGGAGGGACCGGGAATGCTCGGGGGACGGGGATGTTCACGGCCATGCCAATCATACGGTCACCGGGCGTGACGTCACGCCGTGCGCCACAAGGGTGTCGCCCGGCCCAAGGGCCGTTGACGGCCAGGGATCAGACGGGAAGCGAGGGGACGGAGAAGTCCAGGAGGTAGACGCTCTCGTCAAGCTTCCTGATTGTCACGGAGTCGCGCCCGTAGGCGACGAGGTGGTCCTTCGTCACCGGGGCCCCCGATGGCACGGAGAGCCTCCTGCGGAAGTACCGCCCGAGGTCGGCGTTGTCAAAGGTGGAGTGGATGGCCTTGCTCTCGTCTTGCGCGATCGCGCACACGAAGGACTCGAAGTCGTCGGTCTCCAAGGCGAAGTTCTGCTTCCGGGGCGGAAAGAAGCCTGACCGCGCGACATGGCCGGGCACGGGCAGGTACGCCTGGTTGGGATCCCGGTTGGGGCGCTGCCCCCAGTTGAGGCCGGACCGGGCGGGCACCTCCCCCTTCCGGTCGGTGAGGGGCAACTCCACGCAGGGAAGCGACGAGGTGTTCGCGGGAAGCGACTGCCGGACCTTGATTCGGGTCTCCGTCCTCGCGTCCCGGCAGCCCAAGGACTGCTCCCGAACGGCCTTGAAGTAGTCGAGCGCCTCGCCCGCCTCCACCGGTCCCATCACGTTCTGTTGCCTTGTCCCGACGAAGCCGGGGTGCGTGTAGTTGGCCGACCCCACCCATGCGACGACGGGTCTGCCCTCCCTCGACCAGACGTACATCTTCGTGTGAGCCGGGGGATGCTGGACGAAGTAGGCGCACCGGAACCGATCGCCCAGCCCCTCTTCCATCTGCCGGAAGCCTGTGTGGTCGTCCTCCGTTATCCCGTCCTGCGCGGCCATGCCGACCACAAGCTCGACGCTGATGTCCCCCCGCGGCTTCGCCTCCGTCAGGTGGTGCTTCGCGAAGCTGGCGGATGCGTAACCGGAGACCACGTGCAGGCGGTCCGCCTCCCCGATCGGGTCGAGCAACACCCGCTCAAAGAGGTTGTCGGCGATCACCGGGGAGTGACGCGGTTCTTTGCCAGATGCCGCAAGACCGCACCAAGGATGATCGTGGCGAACTTCGGCGGGACGGCCATGCCGATCTGCGAGCGCACGCCCTCCTTGCCGCCGACGAAGACGAAGCGGTCGGGAAAGGTCTGGAGCCTCGCCCGCTCGCGGTTTGTCAGCGCGCGCGGCTCGCGCCAGTGGTACATGTGGGTGCCGCCGCCGCCGGAGCCGGTGACGGTGTAGGCCGGCCTGTCCGGGTCCAGCCGCCGGTAGATCTGGCTGATCTTCGCCCCGCGCACGTTCAGGCGCAGGTGGGCCGGCAGGTCCGCGGTGAAGGCGTTCTCTCCGTGCCCGATGTGCTTGAGCCGCTCGACCACCTGGTCGCTCTGCCGCGTGCGCTCGTTGTTCGCGGCCAACGGCCCGATGGGCTTGTCCTCTAGGGCCATGCGGCACGTGACCGTCTTTCTCCCGGCAGGGGTGGGGTGGACAAAGGGGGGAAGCCCCAAGTCCGCCCGGAAGCCGACGATGAAGATGCGCTTCCTGGTCTGGGGGATTCCGTACTCGTCCAGGCTGTACAGGCGGGGCGAGGTCTCGTAGCCGGCCTGCTTGAAGGCGTCCAGGATGGCCTCGTAGTCGCTCCGCCCGTTGGTCGCGTGGAGGCCGTTCACGTTCTCCGCCAAGAAGAACAGGGGATGCAACGCCTCCAGCCCCCTGATGGCGTGGGTGTAGAGGTTGCCGTAGTGGCCGTTGCGGCCGAGCCGCTCCCCCACCTGCGAGAAGTCGTTGCACGGGAAGCCGAACAGCAACCCGTCCACGCGGGCGACACGCCCGAAGTCGAAGCGGGTGATGTCCTCGCAATAGACCTCGCCCGGCAGGTTCCGCCGGAAGGTCTCGCACGAGTCGGCGTCGTTGTCGACCGCCCACACGTGCTCGATCGACGCGCCACCGCCCCTTGCGTGTTGCGCGCCCAAGGCCATGCCCCCGGGACCCGAGAACAGCTCGCCGACCCTGAACACCCGGGGAGGCGCAACCCTTCCGGTCACGCCGCGACTGCCCGGATGCCGACCCGCGCGGGTCGGGACCGTGTGCGTCTCAAGGTCGAAGGCGGTTTCCATGCGGCTAGTTTATCCCCTCGGCGTCCCTGCCGTGCGTCATTTCGGGCGCGGCAGGCAGTCAGGGGGGCGAGGTGTGGGGGTTTTGTCACACGGCTTCGCCGGGGGATGCGTTGTGGCGGACCCGGGTTGGCGGCAAGCCCTGAGCGAGCGCGGCGCGTTCGACTCTACGCGAAGCGGCTGAGTCGACCGGAGCCATGTTCTGGCAGTAGGGAGTTGGTGACTGCCGCCCGATCGGCACTGTCTTGTGGGCGTTGCCCAGACCGCTCAGATCCTTCGCTCCGCTCGCCGTGCGCGACCGCGGGGTCCGGCACCGCCTAGCGGCACGCCACTTTCCCGTCAACACCATCGCAGACTCCCCCTCAGTGGAAAGGCGGACGCGGGTTCGCGCGCGCCGCGCGGGAGCGGTTGGCGGTGGCAGGCTCGGACTTTGTCGGGCGGACGGGACGCGGGTTCGCGTGCGCCGCGCGGGGGCGGTTGGGGCGTAGCCTCCTCCCCTCAATGGCAGGGCAGGCACGGACTGGTCCGGTGGGAAGGTGGCATAAGCAGTCGGGGGTAAGCACACGCCTCGTCAATCGTAGGAAGTGACGGACTGTGGGCAGGACAAGCCCGACTGTCTACTTTATACAACAGATCGCGCAAAAAACGCGCGCCGGGGGGTGTTTTTGTTCTCGCCCGCGGCTTTTGCCCTAGAATCTCGCTCTGATGCTTGCCTTGACACACTCCCGCACCTCCCCCCCGCTCGTGTCCCTGTTTTCGGGCGCGGGAGGGCTTGACCTTGGCTTTGAGCGGGCCGGGTTCCGAGTCGCGTGGGCGAATGAGTACGACCGGTCGATCTGGGCGACGTACGCAACGAACTTTCCCGACACTCGGCTTGATCGCCGACCCATCGGTGATGTGCCGGATGACGAGATCCCGCAGGCTCTTGGGGTAATAGGCGGTCCTCCGTGTCAGTCATGGAGCGAAGCCGGGGCTCGGCGTGGGATTGACGATCCCAGAGGCGCGTTGTTCTTTGAATACCTGCGGGTGATCAAGAAAGTCCGTCCGGCGTTCTTTGTTGCGGAGAATGTTCGAGGGTTGCTATTTGACCGGAACCAGCGACCCCTCAAAAGACTTGAGTCCAGATTCAAATCAATGGGGTATGCAGTGTCTTGTTGTTTGATCAACACGAAAGACTATGAGGTCCCACAAGACCGGAAACGGGTATTCATCGTGGGCTACCACAAGTCATTGAAAAAGAAATTTTCCTTCCCTCCTCCATCGGAGAAAAGTCAGGTGCTACGCGATGCAATATGGGACCTGCGGGATCTAGTTGTCAACAATAGTCGAAAGGTGAAAAACCACGATGCAACCCGGAACGGGTTTTCACCGATATTTATGTCACGGAACAGGGTGCGGTCCTGGGATGAACCCTCCTTCACGATCTTGGCCTGCGACCGCCACATTCCGATTCACCCCCAGGCTCCCAAAATGGAGCGAATCCCGGGTTCGGAAGAAAGAATGTTCTCTCCGGGGCACGAAGAAAAGTACAGACGACTGACTGTCCGGGAATGTGCTAGAATTCAGACTTTCCCTGACGACTTCGTTTTTGTCTACTCCCACGTTCGAGACGGGTACAAGATGGTTGGAAATGCCGTCCCGGTGAAAATGGCGGAAGCCGTCGCCGTAACCATCATGCGTGACATACAGGAGGCGGTCCCGTGTCTTACATAGGCGTGGATTCCGGCCAGGCGGTACAGCTCGGAAGATCATTCGAGTACGCGGTCGTGGCGGATTTAGTCGCGAGAAAGGTGGGGAGACTAATAGAAAGTCCGGAGGTGGAACGAGCCCGAGGGGCGTACAAGGACGAACCCCAAGAGTCCAAAGGTTGGCTCCAGAAGCGAGCCCGTATTGGTAATGTACATATCCTGTCGCTAGAACCTGATCTGAGGAAAGGGGAGATGACAATACGCATCCAGCCCGATTCCGCTGGGCAAAGGGGCGATGTGAGGGATATCGTCATGACTAGAGGAGATCGGGAAATAGGAATGTCGGTCAAACGCAACCACGAAGCCGTGAAACATAGCCGCCTGTCGCCCAGGATTGACTTCGGGAAGAAGTGGGAGCTGGGGCAACCGTGCAGTCAAAATTACTGGCGGGAAATACTGCCCATATTTTCCCATATTGGCCTGCAGGCGGGAAGGGAGTGGAGTGAACTGGTGGACAAAGGCACGAAAATCTATCGCCCGATCATGTGCGCATTCAGGGCGGAAATGGACAAGATTTGCAATGATGTTGGCGCAAGTGCGTGTGCGGCCGTCACCAAATACCTTATCGGCAAGCGCGATTTTTATAAGGTGATGGCCCTTAATGACGTGGTGAAGGTGCAGGCGTTCAACTTGAACCGCACGCTGAAAGTGGGCAGGGGCTTGAAATTGCCGACTAGACTGGCAAGCGGAGAATTTAAGGAGGGTAGCAATAACACGGTGGTGTTGATATTTGATGGGGGATGGAGTCTGTCCTTCCGAGTCCACAATGCGACCAAAAAGGTGGAGAAATCGTTGAAATTGGACATCACGCTTCTGGGCTATCCTCGGAATCTCTACACTCACCACCTTCCGGTTGATGGAAGCTGCTCGGCGTAGCATTGCTTGGCGTGGCTCAACAGATTTGGCAGGAATGCGCCTGTCGGGGGGGGGTGGAGCTTGTGGTGTCCCTGAGTTGCCTCGGGTTTCCCGGTCACGCATTGCTCGGTCTCGGGAGTCAGCGTTGCGCGGGAGTGAGGAGGGGATATTCGTCCCCCGTTCTGTCACACCCTTACGGTCTCACGGTCGCCTTGCGGTGCCCGGCGCGCACGCCGCGAAGAGGGCGGGAGTAAGGCGGGCCGCTACGCGGACCCCTGGTTTGCGCCCTCTGGGCGCACCTGCCCAACTCTCGCCGCTTCTTGGCGCACACACCGACCGCCGCGGACAGGATGCTCTACGCTGGCGAGTGGCCGCGTGGCGGCCAAGGCTCGGGAGGAGGGATCAGGTCCGCTGCCAGCTGCGGGGAATGCCGTCCCAGAAACCCGCTTGCCTGCCATATGTGTTTGAGCCATGTCGGATCGCAGAGCCGACTCGGTGGCGTGCGATAATGGGGGGAGATGAGGACCACGAAGGAAAGGAGCGGGAGCCTGGTCTGGGATGACCCGGTTCGGCCTGATGCCGAGCGGGACCCCCTGACCGTCAGCGACTTCGTGCGCATGGCGCGCCGCGCCATCGAGTCGTCCCTGTCGAACCTCGTGGTCGAGGGCGAGCTGGGGCGCTTCGACCGCTACCCCTCCGGGCACTGCTACTT
>CAZZIL010000520.1:0-4910 GCA_964654265.1 uncultured Gammaproteobacteria bacterium
GGCATGGCAGTCGGCGGCGGACTCCGGGACGGACCGGATCTCGCCGGCCGCGGTGCAGGACGGGGCGATACGGATCCGGGCCGACCAGGAGGCGTTCTTCGCGGACCTGCGCGCCGCTGTCGCCGAGGCCGGCGCGTTGCCCGAGGCCGAGGCGGTGTCCAAGGCGCTGGTGGACGCCGGGGATGCCGGGCAGATCGACGGGCACGAGCTTGTCGCCATCCTGAAGGATCCTGACGGCAAGACGAAACGCGAGGCCCTCGGCCGGCTGCGCGACATCGGGCTGGTCGAGAGATTCGACTTGGGCCGTTACTGGAAGCCCGGGGTGCCGGGACTTTTCCGGCACATCGCCGACCACGCCGGGGAGTAGGGCGCCCCGGGCGACAGGCTCTGCCCCGGCGTGCGGCCCCGCCGCAACTCGGCCCTCGGCCGGGACACCCGGTGGCGCCGCGATCCCTTGGGGTAGGATTGGCGCATGGGGAAACCGAGACAAAACCCGTTCCGCCCCGGGCTGGGGAAATGCCCGCCCCGGCGGGTCGGGCACGAGAGGGCGTCGCGCGACTTGGGGTGGTTGCTTGGGAACATCCTTCGCGGGCGCGCCGGGGGCTACGGGATCATGGAGGGGTGCCCCGGCGTCGGCAAGACGTCCCTGCTCGCGGAGGCTGCGCGCCTGGCGCTCGACAAAGGCGCCGCGGTCCGCGTGGTGTCCGGGAAGGGCGCGAAGGAGCACCCGGAGCTTGCGCGCCGGATCCTCGGGAGGGAAGACGGCGTGGGCGGCGAGATCCCGCGCGGCGGCCCGAAGGTCCGGTGGCCCGGGTCGATCCTGGGTCTTGGTGGTCACAGGGACCCGTCCTTGGGGGCGGTGCTGAAGGCCACGGTGGACGCCGCCCCGACGTTCTTGGTGATCGTGGATGCGCACCTCATGGGCGTCCCCGCGGCCAAGGCGCTTCTGTCGGGCACCCAGATCCTCACCTCTGGCGAGCGGCCGCTCGCGCTGGTGGTGTCTGGGTCCGCCAGCTTGTCCGATGTCCTGATGGGCACCAACCTCAGCTTCTGGGATCGCGGGTGCCGGCTCAAGCCGTCGGGGCTGGAGGACGCGGAGGTCGCGGAGGCGCTCTCGGTCCCGGCGGAGGATGCCGGGCGGGCGTTTGACGCCGACGCCTTGGAGCTGGCGGTGCGGGAGTCCCACGGCTATCCGCTGTTCGTCCAGATGCTCGGGGCGGCGGCCTGGCAGTCGGCGGCGGACTCCGGCGCGGGGCGGATCTCGCTGGCCGCGGTGCAGGACGGCGTGGCCCGGATCAAGACCGACCAGGATGCGTTCTTCTCGGACCTGCGCGCCGCTGTCGTCGAGGCCGGCGCGTTGCCGGAGGCCGAGGCGGTGTCCAAGGCGCTGGTGGACGCCGGGGATGCCGGGCAGATCAGCGCGCACGAGCTCGTCGCCGCCCTGAAGGCTGCCGGCCCTGACGGCAAGACGAAACCCGGGGCCTTCGGCTGGTTGCTGGACGTCGGGCTGGTCGAGAGTGTCGTGCGCGACAGCGACTGGAAACCCGGGGTGCCGGGACTTTTCCGGCACATCGCGGAGCGCGCCGGGGAGCAGTGCCCGGCACGCCAGGACGTTCGGCGGCGCCCCGGCCTTCCGGGGTAGGATAGCCGCATGCGCGGCCCGAGGCAAAACCCGTTCCGTCCCGGCCTGGGAAAATGCCCGCCCCTCCGGGTCGGGTACAAGGAGGCGTCACGCGACTTGGAAAGGATGGTCGATGACATCCTTGACGGAGAGAGCGGGGGCTTCGCCCAGTTGCCGGGTCCCCCCGGCATCGGCAAGACCTCGCTGCTGGCGGAGCACGCGCGCGTGGCGTTGGACAAGGGGGCTGTGGTCCGCGTGGTGTCGGGGAAGGGCGTGGAGGACAGCCTGGGGCTTGCCCGCCGGATCGTCAAGGGGGATGCCACCGTGGGCGGGGAGATCCCGCGCGGCGGCCCGTGGGTCTGGCTTCTTGGGCTGATCCGGTGTCTTGGGAGTTTGGTCGAACCGCTCGTGCAGGATGTTCTCACGGTGATGGCGGACAAGGCCCCGACGCTTCTGGTGGTCGTGGATTCGCAACTGATTGGTCCTCGCGCGCTCGCCTCTCTCATGTCCCACAGCCAAATGCTCTTCAGGGACAAGCCGCTCGCGCTGGTGATCTCGGGGTCCGCCGGGATAGGCGCGGTCTTGAGGGACACCAACCTCAGCTACGCGGACCGCACACGCAAGATTTACCTGTCGGGACTGGAGGACGGTGAGGTCGCGGAGGCGCTGTCGGCGCCGGCGGCGAACTCCGGGCGGCCGTTCGACGAGGATGCCCTGGCGTTGGCGGTGCGGGAGTCCCAAGGGTATCCGCTGTTCGTCCAGATGCTTGGGGCGGCGGCGTGGCAGTCGGCCGCGGAGTCCGGGGAGGACCGCATCTCGCTGGCGGCGGCGCAGAAGGGCGCGGCCAAGGCGCGGGCCGACAAGGAGGCGTTCCTCGAGGAGCGGCGCGCGGCCTTTGTCGAGGCCGGCGTGTTGCGGGAGGCCGAGGTGGTTTCCCGGGCGCTGGCGGATGCCGGGGAGGCCGGCCAGGTCACGGAGCGCGAGCTCGATGGTCTGCTGAAGGCCGAGGGCGTGTCCGATGACCGTTCGCGGCTGGAGGTGCTGGAGCGGATGGAGGACGTCGGGCTGATCCGGTCTGTCTTCGGTGGCCGCATCGCGTGGGAGCCGGCGGTGCCGGGGCTTTCCCGGCACATCGCCGGGCACGCGACGGAATAGGGCACCCCGGCGCGGCGGGGGCAGCCCCGATGCCATCCCGGGTGCCCGCAACCCGCGTGCCAGGCCGTTCCCCGGCACCTTGACCCTTTGGGGTAGGATAGTCGCATGCGCGGCCCGAGGCAAAACCCGTTCCGTCCCGGCCTGGGAAAATGCCCGCCCCTCCGGGTCGGGCACAAGGAGGCGTCACGCGACTTGGAAAGGATGGTCGGCGACATCCTTGACGGAGAGAGCGGGGGCTTCGCCCAGTTGCCGGGTCCCCCCGGCATCGGCAAGACCTCGCTGCTGGCGGAGCACGCGCGCGTGGCGCTGGACAAGGGGGCTGTGGTCCGCGTGGTGTCGGGGAAGGGTGTGAAGGGTCGTCGGGGGCTTGTCCGCCGGATCGTCAAGGGGGACGCCGCCGCGGGCGGGGAGATCCCGCGCGGCGGCCCGACGGTCTGGCTTCTCGGGCTGATCCGGTGTCTCGGGAGTTTGGTCGAACCGCCCGTGCAGGATGTTCTCACGGTGATGGCGAACAAGGCCCCGACGCTCCTGGTGGTCGTGGATGCGCAACTGATGGGTCCTCGCGCGCTCGCCGCCCTCATGTCGCACAGCCAAAGGGTCTTCAGGGACAAGCCGCTCGCGGTGGTGATCTCGGGGTCCGCCGGCATGGATGCGGTGTTGCTGGACACCCGTCTCAGCTACGCGGACCGCACGCCCACGATCTGGCTGGAGGAGCTGAAGGACGCGGAGGTCGCGGAGGCGCTCTCGGTCCCGGCGGAGAACTCCGGGCGGCCGTTCGACGAGGATGCCTTGGCCTTGGCGGTGCGGGAGTCCCAAGGGTATCCGCTGTTCGTCCAGATGCTTGGGGCGGCGGCGTGGCAGTCGGCATCGGAGTCCGGGGCGGACCGAATCTCGCTGGCGGCGGCTCAGGAGGGCGCGGTCAAGGCGCGGGCCGACAAGGAGGCGTTCCTCGAGGGGCGACGCGCGGCCTTTGTCGAGGTCGGCATGTTGCGGGAGGCCGAGGTGGTTTCCCGGGCGCTGGTGGATGCCGGGGAGGCTGGCCAGGTCACGGAGCGCGAGCTCGCGGACCGTCTGAAGGCCGGGGGCGTGTCCGATGGCACGTCGATGTTTAGGGTCTTGGGGCGGATGGAGGATGTCGGGCTGATCCAGCACACCGATGACCACATGGCTTGGAGGCCGTTGGTGCGGGGACTTTTTCGGCACATCGCCGAGCGCGCGGAGGAATAGGCCGTCCGCCGCGTCGGGCGGCGTCCCCTGTGCGCGGCTCCGCCGCGACTCGGTCCTCGGCCGGGACACCCGGTGGCGCCTTGGGGTAGGATTGGCGCATGGGGAAACCGAGACAAAACCCGTTCCGTCCCGGCCTGGGAAAGCGCCCGCCCCTTCGGGTCGGGCACGAGGAGGCGTCACGCGACCTGGAAAGGATGGTCGACGACATCCTTGGCGGGAGGTGCGGGGGCTTTGCCAAGTTGCCGGGTCCCCCCGGCAGCGGCAAGACCTCGCTGCTGGCCGAGCACGCGCGCGTGGCCTTGGACCAGGGGGCTGTGGTCCGCGTGGTGTCGGGGAAGGGCGTGAAGGGCCGCCGGGGGCTTGTCCGCCGGATCGTCAAGGGGGACGCCGCCGCGGGCGGGGAGATCCCGCGCGGTGGCCCGATGGTCTGGCTTCTCGGGTTGATCCGGTGTCTCGGGAGTCTGGTCGAAGTGTCCGTGAAGGATGTTCTCACGGTCATGGCGAACAAGGCCCCGACGCTCTTGGTGGTCGTGGATGCGCACCTGATGAAGCCCCGTGCGCTCGCCGTCCTCATGTCGCACAGCCAAAGGCTCTTCAGGGAGGACAAGCCGTACGCGGCGGTGATCTCGGGGTCCGCCGGCATGGACGCGGTCTTGAGGAACACCCGTCTCAGCTATTCGGGCCGCACGCCCAAGATTCGCCTGTATGGACTGGAGGACGGGGAAGTCGCGGAGGCGCTGTCGGTCCCGGCGGAGAGCTCCGGGCGGCCGTTCGACGAGGACGCCTTGGCGTTGGCGGTGCGGGAGTCCCAGGGGTATCCGCTGTTCGTGCAGATGCTTGGGGCGGCGGCGTGGCAGTCGGCCGCGGAGTCCGGGGCGGACCGCATCTCGCTGTCGGCGGCGCAGGA
>CAZZIL010000521.1:0-1879 GCA_964654265.1 uncultured Gammaproteobacteria bacterium
CCCCGGCGGTACTCCCACACGCAGACGGCAATGCTCATGCCGAAGGCAAGCATGGAGGCAAGGGCCCCCTGCGCGTTGCTCACGCCGTCACCGAGCGACACGACCCACATGACGGCAAGCAGGCTCGGGTACGCGATGGCGTAAATCGCGATGAAACCCAAGACGTAGCCGGCCGCCGTGGCAATCTGTCTGCCGATGTTCCGCATGTCGTTCTCCTGCCGTTGCGCCGCGCGGTTCGGCGGGGACAGGCGCGCGCGGCGGGCGCACGTCCCCGTTGTCGGTCCTACCCGATCACTTCCCGCGGGCGGGATGTCGAGGTCCTGCCAACCAAGACGGCAGCTGACATCGCCGGGAAAGTCGACGCCGGGACTGTTGCCGTCACCCCCAAGGTCCTTCCCGAAGGTGATCTCCCGGAATGGCCCGGGTGGCTTCCGCGAGGGGGAGTCGCCGCGTCCGGTCCGCGACCGAACGCCGCCTTGGTCAGCGACCCCTCAGCAGAAGACCACGCTCAGCCGGGGAGTGTACCGATACGCCGGGTTGCACTCGTCGGAGCCTGCGTCGGGGTCCACCCAGTCGGGATCTGCCTCCTCACCCAGGTATTGCCCGCTGGGACCGTAGAGGGCGCACGTCCCGTCGGAGCACCACCGCTCCACCTCGCCGACATAGTCGCCGTCGCGGTCGTAGTAGCTGTCGCCGTCCACGCCGTCCACCTGGAAGACGGTGCGTCCCCAGGCAAGGCGCATCACGGGCTCCGCATCGCGCGCGCCGGGCACCGCCTCGGCGTTGCCGACAGCAGGCGCAACCACGACGTCCCGGGTGCCGGGCACGGAACCCGCATGCGAAGGCGCGACCGCCAGCAACAGCGCCGCCGACATCAAAAGCGCGCCCAAGCGCCCCAACCCTGCTCTCTTTCCTTTTCTCATAATGTCGGATTATAGAAGATTTTCTCGCGATTTGACAAAAAATCGCCCCATGTTGGCGACCGGTGCGTTTGCCGCCCCGGCCCCTTGGCCATTCCCGCCGCCCCGGGCTCACCTTGGCGGTCGGGGGGCGGGCGGCACGGCCACGCCGTGCCGACACGGAGCGCAGGCCGCAAAGACCCGGCAGGCCAAATCCGGGGCCGACCCCGAGACGGCAGTCCGTCAGCGGAAGGTCACTCTCGGAGGGACACGGGGCCTCACCGGTTGGGGGGCACCCAATCGGGATCCGCCTCCTCGCCCAGCTCCTCGCCCATGGGGCCATAGAGGGTGCACGTCCCGTTGAAGCACCACCTGTCCACCTCGCCGATGTGGTTGCCATCGAGGTCGTGCACGGGCTCGCCGGGCACAGACTCGCCCAGGTACTCGCCATTCTCGTCCCACACGCCGCACCCCGATTCGGAGGCGCACCCCCAGGCGCATCGCAGGCCCCGCGCCCCGCGCACGGAAATCCGGTCCGCCACTGTCGGCAGCCGACGCCGCCGTGACACCCTGGCCGCCGTGCACGACAACCGCGCGGGGAGGCGCGACCGCCAGCGACAGCGCCGCCGCCAAGGCCGCGACCCGGCACGCACGCGTTGTCCCTTTTCCGTTCCCCATGGCCCCGGGCGGCGCCGGCCCTCGCCGGGCGGGAGGGCCGTCCCTCCCTTCCGGCGCGCCGGTCAGCCTCGCCCCTCCAGCCACTCCCGCAGCTTGGTGCAGCGGTGCCCGCCGGCCTTTTGCGCCGCGAAGCCGATGGCGTTTCGCTGCCCGACGAGCACCACCAGCTGGCGCCCGCGCGTCACCCCGGTGTAGATCAGGTTGCGGCGCAGGAAGTGGTTCATCAGCACCGGGATCACGACCGCCGGGAACTCCGACCCCTGGCTCTTGTGGATGGTCACCGCGTAGGCGGGGGTGATCAC